>JBDSSX010000058.1:0-4367 GCA_039928555.1 Nitrosospira sp.
GTGAAGGGAATCGAACCCTCGTCGTAAGCTTGGAAGGCTTCTGCTCTACCATTGAGCTACACCCGCAGCTAGCAATAAACTCGAATAGAAGCAGCCAATCAACTACTTAATCACCAACAGCCATCGCGCGTCCGGCTAGATCCTATTCTCCTTGCTCTCCGCCGTTGAATCAGATCTATCAGAACCGCACGTGCCGAGGTTTCACCGGCAAATACCAGCCACCTGATTTGGTGGAGGGGGAAGGATTCGAACCTTCGAAGGCAGAGCCGTCAGATTTACAGTCTGATCCCTTTGACCGCTCGGGAACCCCTCCAAACGAAACTCCCAATTGTGAATGTTTTAGGCTGACAAGTCAACGTGCATTTTAGGGTTTCTCGTACTCGACACGACGGAATACTCAACAGCAAGGTGGCGAAGGCGCCTCCCGTTGGCCGTCCATGATCCGTCAAATTCTACCAAATTACCGTTGAATCGCTCCATCCATTGTCCGGACTATGCGTATCCGAGGAGCAATATCAGGACATCCTTGAAATAACGGGGTATGAATCCGGCCATATGGCCGGATTCATACCCGATGATGTTCAGTGTGTGGAACCCTGACGCACGCCTAATAGCTCCACATCGAATATCAATGCCGCGTCCGGTGGAATTACATTCCCGGCTCCCCGCGCACCGTAGGCCATCTCGGCGGGAATGGTCAGCATGCGCTGCCCACCCGTTTTCATACCGGCAACACCGCGATCCCAACCTTTTATTACGCGCCCCGCACCCAGCAAAAATGAAAAAGGCGTGCCGCGATCACGGGAACTATCGAATTTTACGCCTTTTTTCTCGGGTGCGGCCGCATCGTAAAGCCAGCCAGTATAATGGACTTCGACCATATTTCCGATAACCGCTTCTTCGCCGGTTCCTGTTTTTATATCTTTTTTTACGAGTTCCGTCACCTTGGCTGCTCCTTTTTGAGTTTCGGAAAATGCAACTTGGGGCAGAAGAATCACGCCCAATATTAATACGCCCAAATTAATCAAGGTGTTTACTTTAGTCATAGCTTCCCCAAAAGTTGAATTAAAATCGTCGAAAGTGCTCTCAAAGCGATAGTCTCTTGAACCAAGGGCACGTTGCGCCGACATTTTTTTGTTCGCTGCCCTCGCAACTCTCGAATATTATACCCGGTATGCCAAGTTACACCGCAGCCCGATTGATGAGTCCACTAAACGAGTCCGCTCAGTGAGCCCATTAAGTGAGTCCACTCATTCCGTAATTGTCATCGATAACTGGATGGAGATGCCGCACGCATGCAGGAGCGCATGAACGAGGAGATACAGAAGGAGCAAGGAGCAAGTTCAGCGCGCCTCCACGATTCGCGCCTGGTGCGCGCGCTATACCTGACAGTGGGATTTGCCGCTGTGATACTGGGCGTAGTGGGCATAGCGCTGCCCGTATTACCCACAACTCCTTTTCTGCTGCTTGCGGCCGCCTGTTTCGCGCGCAGTTCACAACATTTTCACGACAAGCTGTTGGCCAACCGCTTCGCCGGGCCAATAATCCGCGAATGGATCGAGCACCGCAGCATTCGACGCCCCGTCAAGCGCTGGGTCTACGTGCTGCTGGCGTTATCATTTGGCAGCTCCATCCTGTTGATGCCGTCTGTTTGGCACCAGATGATGCTGGCTGCACTGGGCATCGTCCTGGCAGCGTTTATCTGGCGCATACCTGTGAGAGATGTCGATGCCCAAGCATGATTAACGCATAACGTTAGCCGAGTCGGGCTGCGCCCGCCTTCCGCCGGAAGAGACGAATGATTCAATCCCGTTTAGCGTTTACTGCGCCGCAGCCTGGGGCTCGGCTACAAAGATTTCAACACGACGATTTTTTGCTCTGTTTGCGGGCGTATCGTTTGCAACCACCGGCTCGCGGGAACCTTGGCCATCAATACTTATGCGATTTGAAGAAACACCCCGGTTTATCAGATAATCGCGTGTACTAGCCGCACGGTTGAGCGATAACGGGTTATTGACCGCATCGCTACCTGAGCTGTCGGTATGACCAACAATAGTCACCAGGGTACCCGGATTATTGGTCAGGCTGGTCGCAAAACTATCCAATACCGGTCTGAAATTGGATGTGATCGCCGCACGGCCGGTATCAAATGAAATATCACTGGGAATATCCAGCTTCAGGCGATTGTCCGCGGTCTTGATGACTTGCACGCCCGTGCCGGTTGTGGCTTGTTCCATTTCCTGTTTTTGCTGCTCCATTCGCCTCGACCAGACATTTCCCGCAATAGCCCCGGCGCCAGCACCGGCAGCCGCGCCAATCGCCGCACCTTTCCCGCCACCCGCGAGAACACCAATGATCGCACCCGCACTTGCGCCGATACCTGCGCCTATAGCCGTATCCCGGGTGGTAGCACTCTGTGTTGCCGGCGAGCTGGCACAGCCACTCAGTGTCAAAAGTGCCGCTACGGAAATAACTAACAATTGATTACGCATGATCTCTCCTCATTTGTTGGTAATTGATTATGGTAGGAATTATCTGTTTTTGGCAGGAATTATTCTATCAGTATTTATTGCAATAACATTAGGAGAAAAACAAGACGCAAATCGTTTTCAAGAATGAAGCAGCTACGTGAATCACGCGCCGTCACCCCCGTGGGTGATGCAGGGCATGGATCTGCTTCAGCCGCTCGCGCGCCACGTGGGTGTAAATTTGTGTGGTGGAAATATCGGCATGGCCCAGCAGCAGTTGTACGACACGCAAATCGGCACCGTGATTGAGCAGATGGGTAGCGAAAGCATGGCGTAACGTGTGGGGCGACAAGGTATTGTTGATACCTGCGAGGCGCGCGTGGCGCTTGACCAGATACCAGAAAGCCTGGCGTGTCATGGCTGAACCGCGGGCTGTAACAAACAGCGCATTAGTGACTTTCCCGCCCAATAAAACGGTTCGCGCTTCCTTAGTGTAGCGGATTACCCATTCCAGCGCCTCTTCGCCCAACGGTGTCAGCCGCTCCTTCCCACCCTTGCCTATCACTCGTATAACACCCATGTTCAGGCTGATTTGCGCAACTTCTAGATTGACCAGCTCTGATGCCCGTAGCCCGCTGGCGTACAGCACTTCAAGCATGGTGCGATCACGCAACCCCAACGGTTGCTCCACATCAGGCACGTCAAGCAGCGCTTCCACGTCGGCTTCGGTCAGACTTACGGGCAGACTACGGGGAAGCTTCGGCGTATCAATATTGAGGCTGGGGTCAGCCTGGATTTTCCCCTGGCGTAACAGAAACCGGTAAAACCGCTTCAAACTGGACAGCTCGCGGCTGGTGGTGCTGGCCTTGACCCTGACCGAAACCTTATAGGCAAGAAACTCCAGCAGATCGGAATGGGTCGCGGCTGTCAGCGCGTGGTCATTCCACCTTTTTTTCCCGAGCCATTCGCTAAATTGCCGCAGATCGCTGCGATAGCTCTCCAGTGTGTTGCGTGACAGCCCATCTTCCAGCCATAGGATATCAGAGAACTCATCCAATAACCCTGCGTTGAGCTCAGACGCGCTCATGATGCAATAGCCAACGCTTGATAGTAAGCGGGATGCCGTCGCTTGCGTTCATGAAGCCGCCCAACCCACCGCTTTTGGCAATAACGCGATGGCACGGAATAACGATGGGAAGCCGATTGGCGCCACACGCCTGCCCCACAGCACGCGGCGCGGAGTGCAATTGTGTAGCGATATCGGCATAACTGCGGGTTGCGCCGCTGGGGATGTCCTGAATAGCATTCCATACCCGGCGCTGGTGAATAGTACCCCCAATGTGCAGCGACAAATCAAATATGAAACCTGAATCAGCCACATACGCCTGCAATTGATTGGAAACTTCCTTGGCCAGGGAGGTTTGCGGCGCGAGCGGCGGCGTATCGAGCGGCAGATATTCAATATCGGTCAACCAGTCTTCCTCAACGCGAATACCGAGAATAGCAAATGGTGTGACGAGTTTTGCCTGATAGGCATCTGCTGATTTTGCTTTCAGAGTAGTCTTTGATTTGTTCATGACAGCGTTGATTATCGCCAATCCTCTATCAACACACTAAACTATTATATTCCGGCTATCAACCATGTATATCCGCTTCCCCGCTGCCCGTAGTATTTAAACGGGAATATTAATAATAAATTATTCTGTCTATTTTGACTTTATCCAGGCAGACCGGCGATAATTCGCTATTATCGGGTACTGTCGGCAAGAACGATTAAAGGAGCAAGTAGTGAAATTTAGCATAAAAAACGGAAATCCGGAGAAACAGCGCGGTGCCTGCGTGGCCATAGGCGTATTCGAGCCAGGTAAATTGACTGAAGCCGCGGAAGCCATGGACAAG
>JBDSSX010000059.1:0-7060 GCA_039928555.1 Nitrosospira sp.
TTATTACCAGTATTAGCATTGTGGGATTTTCGACGTGTTGGGGTGAAAGCTCACAATCGGCTTACTAATGATGGTTTATTTTCCGCACGTTGCGCGCGGCCGGGTGATGGCGGGCAGCGAGCCTTGCGGGTCTCGGACTAGCCCCGGTCAAATACGGCCCTGTGGGACTTCGATCTGATCGTAAACGATTTTCTCTCCCGCTGGTCCTTTTCTATATCGCTCCAGCGTTCCTGAATCTTCGATTGAGAATGTTTAAACATTTTTTTCGTAAAGACTTCCGCACCGTGATCAAGCAGGGCGGAAGAAGAGGTCGTGAGTGCGTCATCATGACTATACTTATTCACTTGTTTCCTCCTTTTAAAGCAAAAGAAAAAGCTACCAAAGAGTCCCGCTCTCCGTGCGTATCGAACGCCGCACAGAGTATTTTGCAGAAGATAATCCAACTGTAAAAAAATACTGTGCGATACCGAACTTAGCACGGTTATTCTGGAACCTTGATCAATGCTTACAACGAAGGCCGCTGGAATGAAAATTTCTGCTGGTCACTTTGTTGTACGCATAACAATATTAGTCTACCGGCAAGTAGCGTTGGTTCCCTTGCAGGGAAACCTCTGAATAAATCCCGGAGTTTGCAGGCAGGGACGCCACGGTGGTTTTGGGGGATGGATTGCCCCATGGGCGATGGAGGTCAAGACGCAAATGGGTGGTTTCCTGCGCGACAAGCCAGACAAGACAGAGTGCCGCAAAGCATAATCCCAGCGTGTTGCGGAGAAATTGAGCGCTAATCGCTTGTTACTCCCTGGCATTTGTAGACTGACTCAAAGTTCTTTCAGGCGGACTGCGCTCATCCGTTCAATCCCCCAGTGCCCGCCGTTGGTTACTCAGAAAGATATTTTTTAAGCTTTCAATCATTATCCCCAATAATCCATTAGGCGGCTCTCCGAGCCTACGCGAGTGCTGGCGGTCAGTTTGCGGCCATTTTAGCCGCCGTTTTCGCCACTGGTGCGGCGTCCATAGACCAGGCTATGGACTTCTCCCAACCGGAAAAACTGTCTCGCAACCTGCCTCACCATCATCTCGCGTCCTAATGGATTATCTGGGATTATTTTATTGTTCACAATTGCTGTGGATAAGTTTGTTGATAACCTATGAACACTGTGAGTAAGTCATCTTTCTGTAACAGTATTTTCTTATTTGATCATTTTTTGAACTTCATTAATATTACAGCATAATCAAGCTCTTATATGGGAACCCAAGATTCATGCGGGTTTGGCCGGCGCTATTGTGCAATTTTTGTTACGAATGTGGATTACTCCAGAATGTCAAGAGGAATTTTGTTTTTTTGGTCGAGATTCGTATCGCGTACCTGTGTATGCAAATTGCGGCAGATCGGGCGGGCCGGGATCGAAATTATCTTTGAAAGGCAGGCATGCATCGAGTGAAGCTAAAGAACTCAACCACTCAACCACCGAGAGGTATTGCGGCGGTGAGAAACCTTGCGTCGGGTCAGGTTGCCATGGTACGCCGCTCGATATCGTGCTACTAACTATTGCCAAAGCCTGCTAAAACGGAGAACGGAGTCTTTTCCTCCCCTGTAAGATTTAACAGCTATCGGTAGGCGCTTTTGTGCTGTTTAATACGTCTTTTTATTTCCGTAATGTTTCAGGTACAAAACGTCTACGCACATCAGTTACGTCGGTCACGATTTGAAACGAAAACTGCGGCACAGAAAACGAATCCGGCAACGTGCTGGAAAGCGTTACGACAGTCAATTAAAAAACCGTATGACATTCATCCAGATACTTTCTAAACACAGCGTTGTAATCGCTTTCTGGATAGCGTTTGTAACCTTGTCCGTTATCACCGCTATTTCCTACACCGCTCATAATCGGGCGTATGATAACTGGCGCTGGGTGGAACATACTCAGCAGGTGAGTCTTGAAATAGAGGAGTTGACGTCGTTATATCTGAGCGCGAGAGTGTCATGGCGCAACTTTCTGTCCGCCGGAAACACGATCGATTTGCAAGCCTATGAAAGTGCGGTCAAGGCGATACCTCTCAAGATAGAGTCTCTATGGACCTTGACCTCAGATCATCGGCAACAGCAGCATAGAATTAAAACTTTATCCATTCTTGTGGATGAAGATATTGCTGGAATTGCCCCCACTATATCTCTCAAAACCAGCGGGCATTACGTCGATCCCTCGGCG
Source organism: Nitrosospira sp. (assembly GCA_039928555.1). Taxonomy (GTDB): domain Bacteria; phylum Pseudomonadota; class Gammaproteobacteria; order Burkholderiales; family Nitrosomonadaceae; genus Nitrosospira. The sequence continues at coordinate 2,211 of JBDSSX010000059.1, forward strand.
CCATTCGCCCCCGATCTGAATTGGCAAAAGATCAAGCGCATTGCAGACATGGTTCAAAATGAAGAAAAGGAGCTTCTTGTGCGGCGTTCAGGTGAATTAAAGGAAAGCACAGCGCGCCTTGTTTTGATAATAATAACAGGGAACGTTGCCAGCTTGGGCATGCTGATGGCTGTTTTTTATTTTCTGAAACGGGAGGCGCGCCAGCGCAGGATTGTCCAGGAAGCTCTCACCGAGAGTGAGCATCATTTTCGCTTACTGGCGGAATCGGAAAAGGCTGCGAACAAGGAATTGGAAAGCTTCAGCTACTCGGTTTCTCACGACCTGCGCGCGCCATTGCGTGCGATTGATGGCTATTCGCGCATTCTTCAAGAGGACAATGCCGCCAAGCTGGACAATGAAGGCAGGCGTTTGCTCGAAGTGATCAGGGAAAACAGTAAGAGAATGGGAACGCTGATCGACGACTTGCTGGCATTTTCGCGGCTAGGCCGTAAGCCTGTGGCCGCGACGAGCATCGACATGACAGCCATGGTACAGGAGGCCATGGAGGAAACACAGAATGATTTCAAAGACAGATCGGTGGAGGTCGTCATTCACAAATTGCCATCCACTCACGGCGACCGTGCACTGATTCGCCAGGTATGGGTTAACCTGTTAGCCAACGCCTTTAAATTCACCACTCATACCAACCCGGCATATATCGAGGTGGGAAGCCAGGAGGGGGATGGAATAAATATCTATTACGTTAAAGACAACGGAGCGGGGTTCGACATGCGTTACTACGACAAGCTGTTCGGTATATTTCACCGGTTGCATCGGGATGACGAGTTTCCTGGAACCGGTGTCGGTCTGGCCATCGTCCAGCGCGTTATTTTGCGGCACAACGGACGGGTTTGGGCCGAAGGCAAAGAAGGTCAGGGCGCAACTTTTTTCTTCGAACTTCCACAAGGGTCACAAAATGAGTGAGCTTGAATTAGTAGAAATTCTCCTGGTTGAGGATAATGCCAGCGATGCCGAACTTACCATTCGAGCGCTTAGAAAGAAAAATCTGGCTAATCATTTAGTATGGCTCAAGGATGGAGCCGAAGCGCTCGACTTCCTTTTTTGTACCGGTACCTATGAAGGGCGCTCTAACTCGCAACCCAGGCTCATCTTGCTTGATCTCAAGATGCCCAAGGTGGACGGCATAGAAGTTCTGCGGCGCGTAAAGTCGGATGAGCATCTGAAAGCAATACCTGTCGTTGTTATGACGTCCTCCTACGAGGATCGGGATATTGTCGAAAGTTACCAGCTTGGCGTAAACAGCTACCTGGTCAAGCCGGTAGACTTCGAACAATTCCTGGATGTTGTCTCTCGTGCGGGGTTCTACTGGTTGTTGATGAATAAAGCACCGGGAAAATGAATATAGAAGAATTGCCGGGTTATTACGTTTATCTCATTGGTTGTATCAATACGCGTGTGGATCATGCGTTTCTAACAGATTGCTGGTCCGGTAAAGTACGATGGGAAGCTGATCGATACAATTATTCGGCAAGTCAACGTGCTTTTTATTCCCGTCACTTCGCCCGTTACCCCGCGCCAGTTCATCCGGCATTCCGCATTTACCATGATGATCAAGGGAGACGCCAGCGCGCGCCGCTTCGCATTCGTTCGCATAGGTCTCGCCGTCGCAACCGCAAACGGGCCTGTATTCCTTCGTGCAAATCGTGGGTATTGCCTTGCACGATCCTTGTGCCTCGGCAACCTTGCATTGCCCGGCACCGGCTTTACAGTACTGTGTGTCAGGGCATATCGCCCCTAACACCCCCCCACAGTTGAATGGCTCGGCCAGCTCTATTTCCTTACAGCGTTCTGCCAGTTCTACATTGAGCAAAGTTCCCGCTCTAGGTCGAATGGAGCGCAACTGCTTGATCAGATCATTGAACTTTTCCGATGTGGTGCCGGAAGCCGCCTCCGCACATGCGGACAAGCCAGCCTCCATTGAGACCGGGCCTTCCTCCCTGGGGTAATACACATAGAATATATCGACGGTATTGGCGGCAACGGCGCTTCCGACCATCTTGCGTACCAGTTGCAAGACCGTGTTATCCACGGCGCCGCGGAGGCTGCTGACGGTAATGTTAACGGCGCGGATTTCATTAACGCTTTGCGCCGAAGCCGATGCGCTGATGAGCAGGGCCAATCCCACCAGGAGGGTATACGCCAACGTCTTTATTTGTATCGCTTCCGCCGGCATGCATTCGCCATCATCCGGCTGGAGCCGGCGGCGATTTCCCCGGTTTGGCAACCTCGATCTAGTTTGGTCCGATAGATCCGCCTTGTTCATACCTCGGATCCTTTAACGGTTTTCCGTCTTTATCGACCGGGAAATTGGGCACGTGAGTGTCCTTGCTGGGTGATGTCGGGTCATTCGCCCGCTCCACTCGTTTCTTTTGATCTACATATCCTGAATCCATCTCATGCTTAGTAGCATCGTATTTGCCTTTATCTCCACCAGGAGCGGTTGGGGAATTACCTTGTCCGGCGGAACTGCCCGGGCCGGAGGTACTATCACCATATTGGGCATGGGCTACGCCTGTCGCACCAAAAATTATGGCGCTGGCCAAGATTAAAGCGGGTGTTAATGATCGGATAGTCGATATCGGAAAGAATTTCATGACCGCAGTCCTTTTATTATCCCAGCGATATAGCTGTGCTTGAAATATTACGCGTCGTTTCCCGATTCTTCAGTGCGGTAACACACTGAGACGTTTTTGGTCACCTTGGGGGTACGGATAAGCTAAAGGAGTGGTTCTGTATCGAGGATCATCACCGTATTGGGCCGGCTATAATCCCTAGAAATGCGCGACGGAATCAGGGACGCATGGATTGGGTTCTAAAGCGATGGGCGGAAAGAGGGCGGGGAGGTAATCGGGCTCCGCACCCCCCGCCGGGTTTAATACCGGCCTTTGAGCTTGGGACCTGTACCGTCCGTTCCTGAACTCTCGTTCTTGTCGTCATATCTTTCAGTTCCGTCGGTGCTGTATCGGGAATTGTCACTGGAACCCCGGTTGCTGTCATAAGGGCTCTTTTGGTCGTCTTGCTTCTTGCCGTAGCTGGACCCCCCATCTGAGGCGCCTGATTGCGTGGAATCGCCCGGTTTCTGCGTAGAATCGCCTTGGCCGTAACCCTGCGCGTGCACCATTCCGGTGGTGCCAAAAATCAATGCGCTGGTCAATACCAATGATTTTGCTGATAAAATTAAAGAAAATTTCATGATTGTCCCTTTTATTAATCCAGCGACATCGCTGTGACAGCGATAATACGGTAGTGCTTCCTGATTGTTCAGTGCGCTAGCACACGGATTGGACGATCGGCCGGATTCCCATTAATTATGGGAAATTCATATGGCTGCCGGCTGGCCACGGATTCAATATGCAGGAATAAATCAGGGGATCAAATTATTTTGTCAGCCGGATCGACGCATAAGGTTCTGAAATGCTGCGCTTTGATCTTATTCATGGGTGTCAACATAGCCCAAGTTTATGCATTTACCATTGAAACCAAAGGCGGCCCCAAGATCAAGTCCAAAGATGGCAACTTTGAAATGGTCTTCGGCGCGCGCGCGCATCTCGACGTGCATTCCTTCAACGATGACAAGGCAAATCCCGGCTATCCTCCTTTCGGTAGCCAGCTACCCGACAGCCATCCGGATGGCGGTTTCAACTTCCGCCGCGGCTATACCGATGTGACGGCCAGATTCCATGACCTGAGTTTTAAATTCCAGAACGATTTTGCCGCCGGCACTTTTCCTGGCAGTCTTCGCGAGGTTTGGGTCGGGGCCAAGCTCGGTCCTGGTCAGCTAACAATCGGTCAGTTCAAGCCTTATCGCGGCATGGAGGAACTGGCAAGCTCAAATGAGATTACCATGATGGAGCGGCCCTCCACCTCATCCACGGGTATTTATACCGGGAGGCAATGGTTGATGGGCGTGGGTTACAAGGGCATTTACGCAGACAAGCTTGGCTATGCTATTGATATTATGAGCCTGGCACACACTGGCATGGCGATTTCGGGTTCAAGCTATGGCGGCCGCCTGTTTTGGGTACCTTTTGCGGAGGAGGGCAACACGCTCCACTTTGGGTTCTCTTGCAGCGTGGATGATCCGGGCTCCGGGTCGCTTCCCGCGAAGGTGGTTGACGTTTACGGCGGACGTCGCGGAATCAGTCAATCCTTGGGTATCGCAGGCGCGAGTGCAGGCTCATCGGGCGATAATAGGCAATTCACTTTCGAGGCAGAGGCCGCCTATTCCCTCGGGCCGGTGACCCTGCAAGGAGAATACGCAAATTCAAGACTCGATAACACGCATTTTGTAGCCGGGGCGCAAAAGGACTCCACGATACAGGCGTACTATGTGCAAGCCAGCTGGTTTGTGACCGGTGAAAGATCGATTTACAGGAAAGAGCGCGGTGCCTTTGGCAAGCCAAAGCCGATCAGCAGGTGGGGCGCACTCGAACTTGCCGCGCGTTACGATCTGGCGGAGAATCTAAATCAGAGCCTGGCCGCGGACCCTTGTCGCACCGGTACATCGAAATGCCAGGTTCAGGTCATTACGCTGGGTGCTAACTGGTATGTTCGGGAAGGCTTACGCTTCATGCTTAATTACTATCTTACCGATGCCGCAATCGGCAATGCTGGCGCGGGCACTCCGGATCGCAAGGACACTCTCTCCGTAATCTCTTTTCGCACTCAGCTAAGTTTTTAACCCGGATGTTTCATAAATTCGCGTGATGGTTGCGCAGGGTTTTGTTTTGTATGGAGATTTTGTGAAAGAGTGGCGTAGTTATTCATACGCCCGACTGAACAAAATTTCC
>JBDSSX010000060.1:0-3544 GCA_039928555.1 Nitrosospira sp.
ACCCTTCCGTATCTCTATCTATTCCACTATGGGTCTTGCCAAACGTATCATCCCCTGCCTTGACGTAACAAATGGACGCGTAGTCAAGGGCGTCAATTTCGTCGAACTTAGAGATGCGGGTGATCCCGTCGAGATATCGCGCCGTTACGACGACCAGGGAGCGGATGAGCTGACTTTTCTCGATATCACCGCCAGTTCTGACAATCGAGATTTGATTCTGCATATTATTGAAGAAGTTGCAGCCCAGGTATTCATTCCGTTAACCGTGGGCGGCGGGGTTCGTCAGGTGGAAGATGTTCGCAGGCTATTAAATGCCGGAGCCGACAAGGTAAGCATCAACACCTCCGCGGTGCAGAATCCCCAATTGGTGGCGGATGCCGCGGGCCGTTACGGCTCCCAGTGCATTGTGGTGGCAATAGACGCCAAGCGGGTAAGTGGCACTGACACGGATACCCCCCGGTGGGAAGTGTTCACTCACGGGGGACGTAAGGCTACCGGTCTGAATGTGCTTGAATGGGCGAAAAAAATGCAATTACTGGGTGCGGGCGAGATATTGCTTACCAGTATGGATAAGGATGGCACCCGCAATGGATTTGATCTGGCGCTTACGCGGGCGGTCTCGGACGCGGTGGATGTGCCGGTCATCGCAAGCGGGGGCGTAGGTAATTTACATCATCTGGTGGAAGGAGTCCTGGAGGGCCACGCCGATGCGGTATTGGCCGCGAGTATTTTCCACTATGGGGAGTACACCGTACGCCAGGCCAAAGCATATATGGCGCGGCATGGTATTGAAGTACGGCTGTAGTGGTAGAATGAAAATTCGATAATTTCCCCAAGCATATCCATGTCCGACAATTGGCTCAATAAAGTGAACTGGTCCGAGGATGGACTGGTGCAGGTAGTGGCGCAGGAAGCCCGTAGCTATACGGTGTTGATGGTCGCCTGGATGAACCGCGAGGCGCTGAAACTCACTGTCCAAACCAATGAAGCACATTATTGGTCACGTTCCCGCAAGAAACTCTGGCATAAAGGTGAAGAATCAGGACACGTCCAGAAGGTGAAGGAAATCCGTCTGGATTGTGATGAAGATGTGCTATTGCTGACAGTGGAACAAGTGGGCGGCATAGCCTGTCATACTGGCAGACATAATTGCTTTTTCAATAAACTGGACAATGGTCAATGGGTGGTAGTTTCGCCAGTGATTAAAAGTCCTGAAGAGATTTATAAGAAATGACCGATCCAGCTATTCTTGACCGCCTGGCTGCAACTATCGAAGCCCGCAAGAGCGCAGACCCCGCGGCTTCCTATGTAGCGAGGCTGCTGCACGAGGGGGAGGATAAGATCCTCAGAAAAGTTGCGGAGGAGGCGGTAGAGATTCTGTTAGCCTCAAAAGGCGGTGATAAGCGGCATATTGCACGCGAGACGGCGGACCTGTGGTTCCACTGCCTGGTGTTGCTGGCCCACCATGGCTTGGGGCCGGATGATGTATTGAATGAGTTGCTACGCCGGGAGGGAACCTCGGGGATAGATGAAAAAGCGTTACGGAAAATGGGATAAATATGGAAAACTGTATTTTCTGCAAAATCGTACAGGGGGAAATCCCCAGTGAGAAAGTGTACGAGGATGCCGATGTTTTCGCGTTTCACGATATTCATCCCGCAGCTCCGGTACATTTTATGGTGGTACCCAAAATTCATATAAGCTCACTCGCCGGCGTCGAAGACAAGCACCGTAATCTACTCGGCGATATGATGGTGCTGATACCCCGACTGGCGAAGGAGCAGGGGTGCGCCGATGGCTTTCGTACGGTTATCAACACCGGGCGCGTGGGAGGGCAGGAGGTTTACCATTTGCATATTCACGTCATAGGTGGCGAGGATCGCTTGCCTGTCATGATTCCTCACCCGAGATAAAGGAGTAAATGATGGGATCATTCAGCATCTGGCACTGGCTGGTCGTTCTGATAATTGTTGTTTTGGTGTTCGGCACCAGGAAACTTCGTAATCTCGGCAGCGATCTGGGCGGTGCCGTAAAGGGCTTCAAGGAAGGGATGAAAAGCGCCGATGGAGAGGAGATATCGCCACCACCCCAGCAAGGCGGCGGTCAGACCATTGAGGGCGAGATCAAGGACAAAACGCAAACAAAATTGTGACACGTGATCAGTAAAAGCAAAGGGATCGGGCGATTGACTGGATAGGCGTCTGACCGCTGTTTGGTACGCCTTATCGATGATGCTCGCAAAAAATGTTCGATATCAGTTTCACAGAAATTCTTGTTATAGCCGTTGTAGCGCTGATCGTCCTCGGCCCGGAAAGGCTGCCCCAGGTGGCGCGCACTTTGGGACATCTATTCGGGCGAGCTCAACGTTATGTCAACGACGTCAAAAACGATATTCAGCACGAAATGGAACTGGAAGAACTGAAGAAATTAAAAACTTCGGTACAGGAGGCTGCCCGCTCCATTGAGAGTGCGGTAAGAACAGAAATAAACCAGTTCCAGGACATCGCGGCGGAAACAAAATCGGTAACTGCAACAGATCCCCTGCTGCCCCCCAAGGATATGGCGGAAGCTGCATCCTCGGTGAATTCGCCTGCCACTCCCAACAAATCAGCTTAACCGCCGATCCGATCGAAGATAAATCCGGTGATGCGACGAGAGCAGGAATACCTTACCAGCAAATAGAACGGCAAATAACACATACTCGGCCGACACGGCTCGGTATACTAGGACCGTTCATTTACTTGGCCGTTTAATAGCACAGCATGAGTGTCGACGAAACCTTTATTTCGCATCTTGTGGAATTGCGCACCAGACTGCTGCGCGTTCTCGGTGGACTAGTACTCGGTTTTCTGCCCTGCGCCTATTACGCGCGGGAACTCTACTCACTACTGGCACAGCCTCTGCTGGAGAAGCTTCCACAAGGCGGGCAGATGATCGCCACCGAGGTTGTCACGCCTTTTTTTGTGCCAATGAAGGTTGCCATGATGGCCGCTTTTGTCATCACCTTGCCGCACACGCTGTATCAGGTATGGGCATTTGTTGCGCCGGGATTGTATGCGCACGAAAAACGGCTGGTGCTGCCGTTGGTGTTCGTTAGCAGCTTTCTATTCATTTGCGGCATGGCTTTTGCCTATTTTGCGGCACTGCCCCTGGTATTCGAATTCATTACCCATTTCGCACCACAAGGTGTGGCGGTGATGACCGATATCGGCAAGTATCTCGACTTTGTTCTAACCATGTTCATTGCCTTCGGTATAACGTTTGAAGTACCGATATTTGTGGTGATCCTGGTCCGAATGAGGATCGTCTCAATCCAGAAGCTGAAGGAAGTACGCCGCTATGTTCTCGTTGGCGCGTTCGTAGTCGGCGCCATATTCACGCCGCCCGATATAGTTTCGCAATTTATGCTGGCGGTACCGCTTTATTTACTCTACGAACTGGGCATACTGGTGGCGGGCTTCATTACCCGCCCGGTTCCCGGGTCGGCATTAATCCATCGCTCGAATGACCAAGAGATGGAACAGGAATCGGGCAACGTGGAAAC
>JBDSSX010000061.1:0-6548 GCA_039928555.1 Nitrosospira sp.
TTGAATTACAATAATTCTACTCTGAAAAACCGCAATGCTTGCCTGAATGTTGTATCGCTGGATCTTGTCTCGGAAGCCGTGCTGGCGAGCAATTCCAGTACAAAAACCATTGAACCTAAACCCGGCATTTGACCGCTCATTTATTTTTCTATTGCCTTGATTAATAACAATATCTCATGCCGTTTGACTCTCACCTTTTGGATGAGCCCGCTACAGGGCAGATTGCACGGTTTTTACGGCGCATGGCAGCGTTGTTCGCAACGCCTTGGAATGGATGACCATTCCGCGTCATTGCGCATTGCCCCGCCCTCCAAAAACCGCACACTCCGCCTCGTCCACTGCCGGATTTAGGTTGAATGTTTTCGGGATGAAAATTGTGCGGTAATCTTCGTTACTGAAGCCTATCGTTTTTCGGCATCGGTCCCCTGGGGCGGCAAGCAAGCAACGTGATCCCGCGCCGGAGATGGGCGCTTTTCAACCCCAAACCGCGTTAAACCTGTAGTGGTTGAGAGGGTACAGAGTTGGTAAGGGAGCACGATAATATCAAAAAGCAGGCGCTAACCAAATATGGAGTTTATTAATCTCGTGACAGCTTTCAATCTAGGATAAAATATGAAAAAATTCGTCCTCTTGTGACGGATCAAATGGGTGAATCGCATGATCGACCGCAACGGATATCGCTCCAATGTCGGTATTATTCTACTGAACTCGAAGAATGAGGTCTTTTGGGGCAAGCGCATCAAGCAGGATTCTTGGCAGTTTCCCCAGGGTGGTATCAAGCCGGGCGAGAGTCCGGAACAGGCGATGTATCGAGAGTTGACGGAAGAAGTAGGCTTGCACCCCCGGCATGTCGAGATCATTGGCCGCACACGCGACTGGCTGCGTTATGAAGTGCCGGATCAATGGATAAGGCGCGACTGGCGGGGAAATTACAAAGGGCAGAAGCAAATCTGGTATCTCTTGCGCCTGGTCGGACGTGATTGTGACGTGTCGCTACGCACAAGCGTTCGCCCGGAATTCGATGCCTGGCGCTGGAATCAATATTGGGTAGAATTGGAATCCGTGGTCGAGTTCAAACGCCAAGTCTATCGACAGGCGCTGACCGAGTTGGCTCGCCTGCTCAATCGCGCCCCCTTCGATGGTAGCGGTTACGGCGGGGGTGGCCATCCTGGCGGCAGGGAACAGGCTGCGATTGTGCCCATCAAACAGGGTGAATAAGTAAAATGGACGAAATTCAGTAAAAGCACATTGTGCAACATTATCTCCAGCCTGTTAAGGCACTGATGGGCTTCTTCAAAATTCTGAATTTGCGAGTGTCCGCTTCGCGGATTGCTTGTTTATCCCGTTTTGTGGCACTACATCACCGCTGCTCAATTGCTGAATGAGGAGCACTTTCCTCGCATATCCAAACGGACGCGGGATTAACTTTTTTGCTCTTATCTCCCCATATGACAAAACACGCTTGCCTGTAGCGTTAAACTTTTAGAGGCGCCCATTACCGCCCAGAGGTGCCCTGACGGATAGTTTGTAGGCGTAATCGGCTGCGCCACTACAGCCGCGTTTTTAGGAGATTACCGATGATAATGCGGACATTAATCATATCGCTGCTATCTATTGGAGCCATTGCCGTCCCAGCCACCGCGCTTGCTGCTAATGAACCCATCCAGCCAATCGAAGCCGCGAAACCAAAGAATGCAGATATGGTAGAGCTGGGCAAGATGCTTTTTTTCGATCCGCGTCTATCGAAGTCTGGGTTCATTTCCTGTAATTCCTGTCACAATCTGAGCATGGGTGGCACGGACAATCTGCAAACGTCCATTGGCCACAACTGGCATCAGGGACCGATCAATTCGCCAACGGTATTGAACTCCAGCATGAATCTGGCGCAGTTCTGGGATGGCCGCGCCAAGGACCTGAAAGAACAGGCTGGCGGCCCAATTGCCAATCCGGGGGAGATGGGATTCACCCATGAACTGGCGGTGGGTGTATTAAGTTCCATTCCGCAGTACCGGGCCCGCTTCAAGCAATTGTTTGGCTCCGATAAAATCGATATCGGCATGGTAACCGATGCGATTGCGGCATTCGAAGAAACCCTGGTAACGCCTGACGCTCGTTTCGATAAATGGCTCAAAGGTGACAAAAAAGCCCTGAATCAGGCAGAGTTGGAAGGTTACAAGCTATTCAAGGAGAGTGGATGCACGAGCTGCCACAATGGCGCTGCTGTGGGCGGTGGCTCGTTCCAGAAATTTGGTATACATGAACCCTACAAGACGACGAGCAAGGCCGAAGGCCGGTTTGCAGTAACAGGCAAGGACGCCGATCGCTTCATGTTCAAAGTACCGACCCTGCGAAACGTGGAATTAACTTATCCCTATTTTCATGATGGCGCCGCCGCCACCTTGGAAGACGCAGTGAATACCATGGGCCGGCTACAGTTGGGCCGCACCTTCAGCAAGGAGGAAAATGCCAAGATCGTGGCGTTCTTAAAGACGCTGACCGGAAAACAGCCCGAGTTCAAACTACCCATCCTTCCGCCTTCCACCAATGAAACACCAAAACCCAAGCCTTTTGGGTAATTAGCACAGGGGGAATACTCGTCTTAGCGTTTACTGCGTTGCGGGTATAATTTCTAAAACTTGCCCAGGCTGAGAAGTGCGGCCTGGGCAAGTTCAGCAGCTGACAATCCAATACTTTCGATTCGAGTTACACGTTAACCGGTAATGATTACCGTGGCTGTTCGTAAAAGTGACAGTCATTTTTCCTGTATTATTTTTAGCCTCCATTAATTCAATTTCTTACGAATTAACGCTAAGTAAATTACTGCTTGCCAGCCTGGCTCAATTTATAGAATCTCCTTTGTTTTGCGTTTCGATCAGGAATATGGATTTACTCCTGAAAATCAAGTAGAGTTACCTTTTGAATAATTAAAATATGGAGTCCCCCATGAGTGCGAAAGGGCAATTGTTACAAGACCCGTTTCTGAATACATTGCGAAAGGAACATATTCCAGTGTCAATTTATCTGGTAAACGGCATCAAGCTGCAAGGTCATATTGACTCGTTTGACCAGTATGTAGTATTGCTGAAGAATACTGTCACGCAGATGGTGTACAAGCACGCAATCTCTACCGTTGTCCCCGCCAGGGCAGTTACCATCCCATTTGAGGCGCCTGCTATACCTGATGCTTGAATGTCCCGGGAGTAACACATCCAACGCTAACGCCGTTGTGCTGGTTAGCCTCGATTTTAAAGACAGCGATTACGCCGAAAGTCTGGAGGAACTACGGCAATTAGCCGCAAGTGATGCACTTGTGATTCGCGCGGTGGTCGGGGGAAAACGCTCCCGCCCTGATCCTGCCACCTTCGCGGGCAGTGGCAAGGTTGGCGAGATTACGTCGGCGTTAGAGCAAACCGGCGCATCACTGGTGATTTTCAATCATGATCTTTCTCCCGCCCAGCAGCGTAATCTGGAACAGCATCTCGGATGCCGTGTAATAGACCGCAACAGTCTGATTTTAGATATTTTTGCCCAGCGTGCCAAAAGCCATGAAGGTAAGTTGCAAGTGGAACTGGCGCAACTTGAATATCTCGCCACTCGCCTCGTACGCGGGTGGACACACTTGGAGCGGCAAAAGGGTGGCATTGGATTGCGCGGTCCCGGCGAAACCCAGCTGGAAACCGACCGGCGCTTGCTTGGCAAGCGGGTTAAACTGCTTAAGGAGAAACTCGTGAAATTACAGCGCCAGCGCGAGTTACAGCGCCGTTCCAGGCAACGCGCGCAGATGATGTCGGTCTCCATTGTCGGCTATACCAACGCCGGCAAGTCCACCTTGTTTAATAGCCTAACCCGTGCCCATGCCTACGTTGCCGATCAATTATTCGCCACGCTGGATGCCACCACTCGCAAATTGTTTATTCCGGATCATGGCTCACTCGTGATCTCGGATACAGTAGGTTTCATTCGGGACTTGCCACATACGCTTGTCGCCGCATTCCGCGCCACGCTGGAGGAAGCGGTGCAGGCCGATATATTACTTCATGTAGTGGATGCGGGCAGCTCCAATCGGAATGAGCAGATTGGTGAGGTAAACAAAGTACTGAAGGAAATCGGCGCCGATTCAATTCCGCAGATACTGGTACTAAACAAGATAGATCTGATGAATTTATCGGCTGGCTCGGCGGGGTATGGGCGCGATGAGTATGGTAGAATCGCACAAATTCGATTGAGCGCGAAAACCGGCGAAGGGCTGGAATTTATTAAGCTGGCGCTGTCGGAAGCAATTCAGGAGCGCACTATACAACGGCGTGAAGACCCGTCAGAAATCGGAAGCGTAATTAACAGATACGCAACGCTTGGCTATTCTATTGAGTAGACGCAAGCAATCCGATTCGTATTTCCAGGATTGCTGGAATTCAGGTCTTTACCAATGCGGGTTTGATGGTTGTATCTATATTAAACGGAACAATAGGAATCATCATGGGATTAAATGATCCTCAGTGGGGAAGAAAAAAAGGTAATTCCGGTCCACCTGATCTGGATCAATTGTGGCGCAATTTTAATAAAAAGCTCAATAGTCTTTTTAAACGTAAGGGTGGTGCCGGTAACGGATCAGGTGGTGACGAGGGATCTGGCGGCGGCACGCCGAGGCGGTATGGCGGTAGCATCGGGTTGCTGATCGGACTGCTCTTGCTGCTGTGGATAGCCAGCGGATTTTACATTATCAACGAAGGCCAGCGCGGTCTTGTTCTGCGTTTCGGCAAATATGTTGAAACTACCCAGGCGGGCTTGCGCTGGCATTTGCCCTATCCGGTCGAAATAGTGGAAACCGTTAACGTGAGCCAGGTTCGCACAGTGGAAATCGGCTATCGCAACAATGTGAGAAGTAAAGTGTTGAAGGAATCACTGATGTTGACTGACGATGAAAACATCATTGATATTCAGTTTGCCGTGCAATACATCCTCAAGAATCCCGAGGAATTCCTGTTTAACAACCGGGAGCCGGAAAACGCGGTGCTACAGGCGGCTGAAACCGCTATTCGTGAAATTATCGGCAAAAGCAAGATGGACTTCGTGCTATACGAAGGGCGCGAGCAAGTAGCGGCGAAGGCGACCCAACTGATGCAGGGAATTCTCGATCGTTACAAAATAGGGATCGCCATCAGCAAAGTCACCATGCAGAACGCGCAGCCGCCGGAGCAGGTGCAAGCGGCATTTGACGATGCCGTCAAGGCGGGTCAGGATAGAGAGCGGCAGAAAAATGAAGGTCAGGCCTATGCTAACGATGTTATCCCGAAAGCGAAAGGTAACGCCGCACGTCTGCTGGAAGAGTCTGAGGGATACAAGCAACGGGTGATTGTGAGTTCCGAGGGTGATGCCAGCCGTTTTAAACAGGTTCTCGTCGAATATAACAAGGCCCCCGGTGTCACCCGTGATCGTCTCTATCTGGATATGATGCAGCAGGTGCTTTCCAGTACGAGCAAAATACTTGTAGACCAGAAGAGTAGTAATAACCTGCTTTATCTACCGCTGGATAAGCTGATCCAGATGAGTGGACCTTCATCACCGGCCACTTTAGCGTCCGATTTGATGCCTGCGGCTCCGCCGGAGGCTGTGCCTGACGCTGCTCGGACGCGTGAGGCATTTCGCGGTCGTGAACGGGAGACAAGATAAGTGAAAAACTATACCTCAATGATATTGGGTGCCGTTGTCGCCCTGTTTCTTCTTGCCAGTTCATCCCTATACATCGTAGATCAGCGCCAGCAGGCGATCCTGTTTCAGCTGGGTGAGGTCGTCGACGTAAAAACTTCACCGGGTCTTTATTTCAAGATTCCTCTGGCGCAGAACGTACGCTATTTTGATTCTCGTATCCTGACCATGGATACAGCGGAACCGGAACGTTTCATAACGTCGGAAAAAAAGAATGTGCTGGTGGATTTGTTCGTGAAGTGGCGTATTGTCGATGTCAAGCAGTATTACATCAGTGTACGCGGAGACGAGATACTGGCGCAGACCCGGCTGTCACAAACGGTAAACTCCAGCTTGCGCGACGAGTTCGGCAATCGCACGGTGCATGATGTTGTTTCCGGAGAGCGCGACAAAATTATGGAAATCATGCGTCAGAAGGCCGATGCCGATGCCCGTAAGATTGGAGTGGAAGTCGTGGACGTGCGACTGAAGCGAGTAGACTTGCCGCAGGAAGTAAGCGAGTCGGTCTACCGCCGCATGGAAGCGGAGCGGAAACGCGTGGCGAATGAGTTACGATCGACTGGCGCGGCGGAGTCCGAGAAGATTCGCGCTGACGCCGACCGTCAACGCGAAGTCATTCTTGCAGAAGCCTATCGGCAGGCTCAAGAAACGAAAGGTGCCGGTGATGCCAAGGCTTCTGCAATCTACGCCGAAGCTTTTCAGCCGAACCCCGAATTCTATGCTTTTTACCGCAGCCTGGAAGCGTATAAGCAGAGTTTCAAGAGCAAGGGGGATATGATGGTTCTGGAGCCCAATTCGGAGTTTTTCAAGTACCTGAAGAATTCGGGCCGCAGTCCGAAATA
>JBDSSX010000062.1:0-3666 GCA_039928555.1 Nitrosospira sp.
TGCTGAATTTCCACTGCTCGCCCTCAACGCAACAGGCAATGCGAATTTCGCCCTGAGGTTTATCCATGTAGTTAATAGCATTCGAGAGCAGGTTTTGAAATATCTGCTGGATGCGGGTGGGTTCCGCAATGATGCGTGGTAAGGGATTTTCTACCCTGATGGTAATATTTGCGGGCGGGGACAGGAGATCAATCACCTCATGCACCACTTGATCGAGGTCCAGCTCGACCGGTGCCTCCCTCACGCGGCCTACGCGCGAATATTGCAATATACCATCGATCAGGTTACTCATGCGATGCACCCGGCTGACAAGCAGACGCATATGTTCTTTGCCTTCGTCATCGAATTTGTCCGCATAATCCGTGGAAAGCCAGTCTGCCAGCGCGCCGATGGCACGTAATGGCGCCTTCAAGTCGTGAGATACTACATGAGCGAAATTTCTTAATTCTTCATTGGCGCTTTCCAGTTCATCCATCAGACGTGCCTTCTGCTCTTCCACCAGCTTACGCTCACTGATGTCACGCACAATAGCGACAAACATGCGATGTTCTCCACCCTGCATCTCAACAACGGCAAGGTCCATGGGGAACATGGTGCCACTCTTACGCAGGCCGATCACTTCACTTGTAACGCCAAGAGCCTTGGACTTTCCTGCTTCCAGATATTTCCTGAAATAATCGGCATCTCGATCCCATGCCGGCCTTGGCTTGGGGAACAGCAGGTTAACATCCTGCCCGATAACTTCGCCTCCCGAATAACCAAAAATCTGCTCCGCAGCGGGGTTGAAGGTTTTAATCACGCCCTGTTCGTCAATCGAGGCAACGCCATCAATCAGATTACTCAGTAAAGCGCGAGTATGCGCTTCGCTATCGCGTATTTGGCCAATGGTATCCACCAGACTATCCCGCATTTCCTTCAAGGCTTGCATAAGCTGGCCGATTTCATCCTTCGAACGGACTTCGATTTCCTGCATAAAATCACCTACCGCGACACCTCGAGCAATTTTCACCACATTCTCCAGAGGCCGGAAGATTGCATCACTGAGTACGACGCTGATCAGCGCCGCCAGTACCAGAGCGATTGCTATCGACGCGACCAGAATATTACGAATGGTTTCATAGCGGCTCTGCTCCCTGTCGTATTCCCGGCTGATTCCATCCAGTTGCAGCTTAACCAACGCCTTGATGCTTGCATCGACCGGTGTATAAAGGGGGCGAACTTTTTCTATAAGAATTCGGTACGCTTCTCCAATTTCATTTTTACGTAAAGCGATGACCGCCGGCTTTATGCCCTCCGTGATAAATTTATCCCGATCCTCGGCGAATTGCGCGGCGAGCGCTTTTTCTTCCGCATCATGGTGGCTTGAAATGTAAGCTTGCCAGGCTCGCGTCATTTTCTCGAGATCCTGGTCAACCACTTCGGTTTTGGTTCGAATAGTCTCAGGCGTTGGCATCATCAGGGCTGCCGTGACGGCGATTCGGTTCCGCAGCAGCAGCGATTCAATTTCAGCGACCTGTTTAAGCGGGATGGCGCGATCATGGTAAACGGTTCTCAAGCCTTCGATCGCGTTACTCATGCCGAACAGGCCGAGCATTTCAATTCCCAATAGAAATACCACCAGGACGGAGAGAATAAGGATCAGACGCGATCTAATGGTCAAATTTTTAATCATATAACTTGGATGATTCGGAAAATAGCAAATGTCCTGAAAGTCTACAGCCTCAAATCCGGCAAGTTGCTAGCCCGGGATGCCGGAAAGCGTCATGCAGTTAATCTTCAATTTTACTGCAACCCCCATCTCCTGCGGAGTCGCTTTGCGGAGCTGCCCGGGCCAGATTGGTGACTGTGGATAAGACATGAAGAATTTTTCCGCGCCGCCGAACGGTCAGTTCCAAAGATATTTTCGCTAAGAATAACGATAAAAAGCCAATAAGCGTCGAATTAAGGCTGGAAACCTACCGCAGGCTCTCTGTTCCCCAAGCACCGTTAATACAGTCAGAAAGTACCATTGAAAAATCAATGCTGATATAAGCTTCTTGCAAAACTATTTTTGAAATGAAGCGCGCTGACATCTGATGCATGAATTTCGGCATTGAAGTGGCTACGCTTTTCCCTGTTCGCGGCAATCTTTCAAATCCACCGTATTTTCTTGCCCTTGAGGGCGAGTGCCTGCGCCGGTCCAGCCGGTCGCTAATAATATCTTTAACTTCAATCCGTTTACGTCATATTTCCGACTGGGTTACCCAGCTACTGTGCTGGCTTGCCGCATGAAGGACAGAACTTCCCGCCGCTCAGCTTGGCGCCACATTCCGAGCAAAATGCGCCCTTAACGCTCCGGATGGGTTCACCACAACCGCTACAGAATTTCGCTCCCGCAGCGATGTCAGCTCCGCATTTCGCACAGATGACCACTTGAGCTGGCGTCGTCACGTTCATGCCTTTGGTAAGATCCTGCTCGCTCAGCCTTTGTCCGAGTTGTTCGACCGTAAAGTGGGTCTGTTTGAAAACGAGCTCCTCCTTGACATTAGGTGCGCACTCATCGCACAGACCTGCATTTACGTTCCAGCAAGCGTCCATACACACCCAATGGCCGCAGCGGGAACAATGCTTGAACTGGGACTTGACCTCCTCCACAGCTTCGGCGTAGGCGTCGCTGTGCGTTTTACCGCCTAATGCCTCCTGCACTCCTTTGGCAGCCTCCTTGCCTTTTCCAAAAATTGACCCGAAGCTCTCGAACACGCCACCCGCGGTACCCAGAAGATCGGCGGCAATGCCTAGCGGTGTCGCCTGGTAACTGGACGTGTAACCTCTGCGGCACTTGTCGCAGTGAAACGTGAATTGATAACCCTCCCCGGTGGACAAATCCTCCATCTCGGATACAAACTCAACAGTCTTTGCCATATCTCGCCTCCTCTTAGTGTCCTAAGTCATTAATTAATCGAACAATTGTCTGCCATAGTTGCCTCACTTTCGACATCATACCGGAGGGATCGAGATGAGACGAGGACGACGGCTGCCGGAGTTGACGTTGACGGTGGAAGAGAACAAGCGCTTGGCTGAATGGACGCGACGGCGCAAGAGCGCGCAAGCGTTGGCGTTGCGCGCCGGTATTGTGCTGGCCTGCGCGCAGGGCGAGTTGAATGGGGATATCGCCCACCGTTTGCGCGTGACTGCGCAAACGGTGAGCAAATGGCGGCAGCGATTCGTCGACCTGCGGCTGGACGGGCTGCTGGACGCGCCCCGTCCCGGACAGCCGCGCAAGATCAGCGATGCGCAAGCCGAATAAATCATTGCCCTGACCCTGGAGAGCCGGCCAGCTGGCGCCACGAAACGTTCAAGCTGTCCACCGTTCCGCTGTTCATCGACAAGGTGCGTGACATCGCCGGCTTGTATCTGGCGCCGCCCGCTCGTGCCGTGGTCCTGTGCGGCGATGAGAAATCGCAAATCCAGGCGCTGGACCGCACGCAGCCGCTGCTGCCGCTGTCATTTGGCGTGGCCGGGGTCAAAAAGTGGGGTCAAAAAAGGTCATAGCCCACTTTCTCACCGAGAAAAGTGTGTATTCCATTCAGGGACACCAGCGCATCCCGCATAGCTTGTACAGACGAAGTGTTTTCCGGAAGACGCAGGACTTCCTCAGCCTCGGCTTGAGTAGGCACCCCTTCATTG
>JBDSSX010000063.1:0-2472 GCA_039928555.1 Nitrosospira sp.
GTTGTCACCGCAAAACTGATGTTCAGCATATAGGGTACTGTGAGCCATGAATCCCATTACCCCGACAACGCAGGAAATGCTTCCATCCGTTACTTTCCCGATTCCGCAGGAGAAGTCTAAAAACGAAAAGGAAGTATCAAAAGAGCAATTGCAGGGAAAGGCAAATGGACCCAAACAACTTGTACTCGGGCTGATCTTTGGTACCGTATTCGGTTTTCTGCTTCAGAAGGGCGGCGTTGCCAAATATGACATACTGCTGGGAGCGCTTTTTCTGACCGATTTTACGGTAATGAAGATCATGCTCACCGCAATCGCCGTCGGCATGATTGGTATTTTCTCGATGCATGCATTAGGGCTTGTTCAACTGCACGTGAAGCCCACGCGCTATGCCGCAAACATAATCGGGGGGCTGGTTTTCGGTATCGGCTTCGCATTGCTGGGCTATTGCCCGGGTACTGGCGCCGCGGCGCTGGGGCAGGGCAATTACGATGCGATTGCAGGCATCATGGGCTTGCTGGCCGGTAGTTATCTCTACGCGGAGTTGTCGGGTTACCTGGATTCGACGATTCTGAAGTGGGGCAACCGCGGCAGAATCATGCTTCCCGATTTGATGGGAGCGCGGCTTATAATCTTCATAATTTGTTTTGTACCCTTATTGATTCTGATTCTTTTTGGAATAGAGAAGTATTTTCCATAAGGCTGCCCGAGCGCCAGTGGCTAGCGATGCCGCCGAAGCGATCACCGCTAGCCTGTCATAGCCGACGTGGAAGCCTGATGCCTCCCCCATGAGGACTCCGTCAGCACCGACACCTGCCTGCCTTATTGTGCCTTTGGAGCACTTGACGCACCCACCGTTTACCGGTGGCACCGTGCGATAAAGCAGGATCTATCCAAAACTACTTTCGAGCGGTTTGCAAACTCCTTGCCTGGGCCATGGTCTGTGCAAGCAGATACGGCTTTTTCTTTTTCCATACCACCCGGCATAACGGATCACTGAGAAGGGTTGTTTTCTGGGCCAGATTCCTGGCCAATCCAGTTAACGCAGCCATACTGATTACTGTAAAAACAATAAGAAGTATCAGTGGGAACCATTTTTTTACCAATACCGCCTCCCTGACATAATAGCCAAACCGATTTTACTTTTGCTGACCGCCATGGGCGCTCCTGGGGATATAGCTAGCGTCGTTAGCGACGCTTACGTAACTGACGTAACCAAAGTATTTTTTCTTGTTTTTTCTGACCCAGGTCGCGTCCGGTTCGGGGCGCCGGGTTTTGGTAAAGCTGGCCAATTTTGGATATTTCGTTGCCATGCCGCCTGGTTTGTTGCCAACTTCGCTGGCCTCGCTGGCCTCGGAGGTACCTTCGGCATCCGGACTACTAATCATGTCACGCTCGGGGCGAGCGGGTGACCGTACACGCACGCTGCCAGTAGTTGCGCTGTGCGAGTCCTTGACCATGAGGCCATGAGCTTGTAATTCCGCATTCACACCAGCGAGCATTCCAGCCAGCCTGCCTGATGTAATCAGGCGATTGCGAAAGCGGCACAACGTGGCTTCATCTGGCGCATCGTCGGAGAAACCCGTGCCGCAAAAATCCATGAAGTCGGTACGCATGTGGAGTGCCTCTTCAAGCTTCGGATTCGACAAGTGGTGCCATTGGCCTAACAGCACTGCTTTGAACATGACCAATGGGTCCAGGAGCCTTTGCCCTTCACCCTGGTTGATCTCGCGTCGATAGACTTCCATCAGCCCGGTACGAAGTCCTTCCCAGTCAATCAACGCATGGGCTTCCATCAATACGGTGTCGCACCGTGCGTGTGCTTTTTCTTTCGTCGATCCCAAGTTTGCCTGCATTTGCATTGACTCCTTTTGAGATGTTCTGTTCGATTCATTCGACGTAACCGCTCAGTTGCGCAGAGGTATCTCGATTAAAGAAGGGGCACTTCAGCCTTTGCCTCAAGGTCTGTTAGCTGCGTGTCCAACGATGGAGCCCATGAAAAGTTCATGCAGCGAGTTATTTAATGGGTTGTTACGCCCGCTAATGACTACCCAGGTTGTCATTCAACCGCAGCTTGTACTTTACATTAGTGGGCGCATCAGTCGCTTGCCGGGCAAAGACACCATGATCATCCCGCGCAAGATTCGCGGCTTTTTGCCGGTGAGCATCGGCTTCGGCAAGGCTTTGTTCCACAGCCAGCTCATATCGGTTCAACAAAGCCCATGTGTGCGATTGCCGGTCTTGCGCTTGGCGGCCATAGAGATAGCCCTTTTCCTCGTAATGCTCAAGCAATTGTCTTTGCTCCTCCGCCTTTACTCGCAGCTCGAGCGCCAGCCTCTCAAAATGTTTCCACAAAGCGGTATGATCACTGCGGGTTCTTGCGCTTTGAACGGCTTTACGGAGCACGGGACTATTGATTGCCTCGTGAGGGCTCATCGGCGCGCACGAAGCCAATAAACCGAGCATGGATGCCAA
>JBDSSX010000064.1:0-2134 GCA_039928555.1 Nitrosospira sp.
TTTGCTCGATTTTCCTCCTCACATTGGTATGTGCGGAATCGCACAGAGTTTATCTTTGTGGAGTGAGAGACTATTTAACAAGTGCTTATGATCTCATCCCCACGCGATCAGGCATGCGCTCCGCTCGGCCCTCTATGATCGCTCGAGGGTAAAAACCGGCACCGTTATTCAGTCATCCGGTTTGTTAAATCTAAAGGAGCAAATGATGAGAGAAACCAAGTTAATCGATATGTCCGGCTTAAGCGGCGATCCGTCAAATGACGATCTGCTGGACGATTTACTTCTTCGCCTCGAATCAGAAACCCCGAACGCACCCCACAAAAATTCGAAACATATCTATTTACCATCCTGCATAACGATGGAGCGCCTTACGAGAACCTCGGTGAAGCGCGCTGCCGGAAAAATCGGGATGATCACGCGACGCATGACGAAGAGTGTAGCCCGCTCTGCGACGCCAGGGCGTGTAATACAGTAAACGTCGGATTTTACCGCAACCCGCGGGAAACAGAGCTTCGCGGGCGATTTGCCTAGTCAGACGCCGCGCTAAGACGATCAATTATTCGCATCCTTGCCACCCTCGTCCATCGGGTATCCCATTTCGCCAGAGCCGCCTCCGATCCCCTCGCGAACTCGGGGATTTATTCAGAGGCTACTTAACCTGGATGTTTCATACATTCGCGTGATGATCGCGCAGGATTTTATTTTGGAGGGGAGTTTTGTGAAAGAGCGGCGTAGTTATTCATACGCCGACTGAACAAAATTTCCATACGAAACAAAAGACCAGCGAGGACCGCGTCAATTTATGAAACATCCGGGTTAAGCTTGACGAATTCAGAAAGGAGATTCTCTATGAAAATTCAAATCAGAATTAGCCAAATAGCGATAGTTTTCGCCTGCATTTCTTCCACTTTAAGTTTTGCTGAAGAAAATCCATCGCTTCCACCCGTGCAAATGCAAGGTCAAACACAATTTATTTCAGGGGGCATAGGCAAGGATGAGTCGGAAGCGATGTTGCAAGCAAAAGGCTCCTGGCCACTGATGCTTGAATTGGCTCAGGCGGCTGACCCCAGAGCCCGGTACCTCAGCGATGTGCAGATAACAATCAAGGACAAACTACGCAATACCGTTCTGGAGACGACCACTGAAGGTCCTTACCTGTTAGTGAAGCTTCCAGCCGGAGAATACTCCCTGGATGCCACTTACAACACGACTACTCTTCATCGCAAGTTCAACCTTCAGAAAGGGCCCGGCAAAAAAATTACTTTAATCTGGTCCGCCGCCAAAAATGATTAGTGCTTGAACCTTAATCCGGGGCGCTGAAGAAACGCTGCTGGAGCCAATCCTGCTCAAGCGCAAAAGCAACCCCGTCCTCACTATTGGTCAGTGTAATCCAGTCGGCGGCAGCCTTGACCGTATCGGATGCGTGGCCCATAGCCACGCCGAGCCCCGCGTGCCTCAGCATTTCTATATCGTTCTCGGCATCCCCGATAGCTACCATTTCGCTGAGCGCCATGCCATGAAGCTGTCCAATTTTTGTCAGGCCCGCCGCCTTGCTTGTCCCTTTTGGCATTACCTCAAGCATATAGTCGTGGCTAAAGACCGCTGAATATCGGGATGAGATTGCGTCACGCATAGCCTGGAGACAGACGATACCCTCAGCATTATGACTCATGATTTGCAGCTTATGAGGCGCCACGCTCAAACCTCGCAGACCGGGAACGACCACAGGTTCTTGCCTTAAAATTCTTGCCTCCTGCCGGTACAAGCCCATTGCATCAGGCGTATACCATTGGTCCAGGGTGGACCACGCAACACTCAACCCGTTGGATAACGCTTCGTGAGCCATTGCCTCGGCGTGGGCCAGCTCCAGCCGGTGCTGAAGGATAATCTCAACCCGCCTGTTCGAATCAACACGTGCCACAGCGCCGCCAGAAAACGCCACAACATAACCCTCAACCTCCAGTTCCATGAGGAGTTGCGACAGGGAGCTCACGTGGCGGCCAGAAGCCAATATGATCTGAATCCCCTGCTGCCAGATGTCACGAATAGATTTTTTTACCGCGGGTGAAACGGTATGCGAGGAATTTAGCAGGGTCCCATCTACGTCGAGCGCCACAGCTCGCAACTTCGACAT
>JBDSSX010000065.1:0-4650 GCA_039928555.1 Nitrosospira sp.
AATGCCTTCCTCCCATAACCTTGATTTCGGGAGGCTCGACATGAGTGAATTCTTCGCTATCCTCGTAGGCTAGATGCGTCGTCCCTGTGGCTTTGATCACCGCACCGGCAATGAGTCCGGTTACGAAGGCAAACACTACACTGAAAGTAATTCCGATCAGTTGAGATGCCGCGATACCGGGTACTACCATGATGGCAATCAACGCACCTAACAGTCCGGGCATCCCATGCAGATTATGGACTCCGCAGGTGTCAACGATTTTGAAGCGTTTTTCCAATGCTGGCTGAATAAATACATACCCGATGACGCTAACAGCGCCAGCCAATAAACCGATTGCGAAAGCACCTGACGGCGATACGATATTGCATGTCGATCCAATTGCTACTCCCCCAGCGAGCGCCGCATTTGCCATGTCCACCATTGAGGTCTTGCCTTTGTGGAAATAGGTGCTCAGGAAATAAGTGCTAATGGTGGCTCCGCACAGTGCAAGTACAGTGTTGACTACGGTCTGCGGCATCTCCTCAAAAGGTACGATGGCGGTGGCGAAACTGGGCCAGAAAAGCCACAATACCATCGAACCGAGCATCGCGAAACGATCAGACGTGGCGTCCGATTCAATCGGTTGACTGCGTTGTCGCGGGGTAGTCAGAGCAAGCGACAACCCCAAGCCAAAATAGGCACCAAAGGCATGTATGATGACTGACCCGGCGGTATCCTGATAACCTTCCGTCAAGCCCATCCCATTATCCAGCACCAGGTATTCGTTCATCAGATACGCGGGAACCAGGAAAAGCGCCAGCAAGGCATATTGAAAACCGCGTAGACGTCCAAGCACGGCGCCCATCGCAATCAATGCGGCGGCCACCGCGAATTCGGCAAAAAGAAGAGCCTTGACCGTATTTGGGGCAATTTCGTGACCAAATATCCCGTTCGCACGCAGTAGCATGTAAAGGGGGAGACCGACGGCGACCACCAGATAAGTGCCGGTCGTGGCGCCAAATCCATATCTTCGTACAAACACCATGAGAAAACCGAAACCTACCAGCAACATCGCCAGGATATGGATAACGTAGTTGTACTGAGCCACTTGCCGTGCTTCGCTGAGCTCGGAGCCAACGCTCTCGCTCGCCCAAGCGCTGAAACACATAAGAAACAGACTAGCCGCACCACACAGTGTCAAGCAGAAGCTTTTTCTCATTTGACTCTCCGTGTTTTTTTTGCAGTTTATGGGGCCCACCCATGCAAGAGTGTGAACCTCAATAGCCTCAAACACAATAGGGATATAGCGAATTCCGGTCCCCGTCCAGAGATATGACTTATTGCTGCGAGAAGACATACGAAAGAGCAGACCCTTGCTGCGGAAACCTGCTGGAAAAGCTGTGACGAAGCTTGATCGGGTGTATAAGTTCGGCTTGATATATGCCGGGTGGAGTCACAAAAGCGCCATGTGCGCTCGTCTACCCCTCTGTAAGTCTTTGTCCGGAGCCATCCCCCAAGAATTTGTTAGGGTGTGGCGCAACCCCTATATCCGCCGCTATGGTGCGATAGAGCGGACGGAAGATGCTGCGCATGTTATGGATAATGCCGCTGACACTCATCATTGACGGTATGCGTTTACCGTGATGCTCAACCGGACTTCCGATAATTTGAAGCTTGACACCAAGCTTACTAAAATGAGTCGCCTGACGCTCCTCTGTCAAGACGAATAGCGTATCAATTCCATTCAGGCGCGCCAATTCAATCGTGCCAATGTAAAGACCGATCGGGATGTAGGGAAAGCGTGGGAGATCGGGTGTACCGAAATCCTCATCCGAAATGCCGACGGTCTTGGTTGCTTCACCTTTACGTCTGCGATAACGAGCGATGACGGCTAGCCGTGATACTTCGGCAATACTCTGACGCGGCAATTTCGCGGGATCGACGATTGAAAGGTCGAGTGCATTGGCGCAGGCTATCTCGAAAGGCAGGGAATAGTGCGGATTCTCCGGTTCGGTGCGGACAATGCGAGTACAGCCGATGAATTCTTTTGTTTTTACGTTGCGTATCAGGAGATGCAACGAATTAGCGTCATGCTCATCGATTTCGCGTCTATCCGGCCGCACCCGCTCAAATTTCAGATCTTCGCAATAAACCTGGTGCCGTACGCGATATACTTCATCTTTCAGCGCTTCCGAGTAAGCGGGTACGATTTCAAAATATTGTTTGAAGGCATTGCCCAGATTAAAGATTTTGGGTAGAAACATGGCTCTATTTTCTGCTGAGGTACCGTGTCTGAGGGAAATCAGTTCGCGAAGTTATTCGAGTTTTCCAAAGTATTCCTTAGCAAGAATCTTGTCGCGGAGATCACGCAGCCGCATTTCAAAGTGTTCCAGCATAGGTTATCCTCTTGACGGATGACCTGGCCGAGAATCTCGATCATAAGATCGGCCGAAGATACCCGCAACTCATGATGAATACTAACAATTCATGAAGCATACTAATAGTAATTTCAAGATGCTCTATTTTTCTACCCATGACAGGCATGTTATGGCGATGGCGAACCGGCTGGCATGAAGGTGTCGAGCCGGGCAGATCGGTCAGACAGTTCTAAACGCAAATCCTGGGCAAGTCTGTGCTCGGGCGATCATCTCTCGGCGACACCACAGTCACCGTTATTACCTGGAAGCGGACAAGCGAACGGGTCCCGCCAGGCCGCCATCGATAAAACTTATGGCTGGCCGGCAACATCACTGCCTCGCAAAGCCTGCGGCAAGCAAAGAGAATAACAAAATGAGCGTCGGCGGTGTCATACAACGTTGCGATACCCGACGGGCAGACAAGAGATTGCATCCGTGCCAAGCATCCTGGATCAGCGATGTCCGCAGTCAATCTTTTGCTAGGGGCTTCTTTGCCAATACGTTATAGGCATTTCCGGATCGAAATTCCTGAATAATTTCAAACCCGGCGGCACAAATACGTCTACGAATATCTTCGCGGTCATAGGGTGTGTACAGGATACCCTTGCCGATACCCCAATCATTGATTTTCCCTGCGATCCACTTAAGTGGCTGGATACCGCGCGGATAGAGCAGAATATTTGCCGCCAGCGTCCCACCGGGTTTCAGCACCCGGAAGATGTCTTCGAGAGCCCCATCAACTGTTGGGAAGCAATGGATCGCGTTAGCAACGTTTGCGGTATCAAACGAACCATCATCGAAGGGCAAATTCGCCGCGTCTGCGTACTGCAGCACTACCTGGCGATTTCCAGCAAAGCGCTTTTTTGCGCCGGCAAGCATCGATTCAGCGTAGTCGATACCAATAATCTTAACATCGGGTAGCTTTTTCCAGCGCCGCCATCGCAGGGTCAGATCAAGAAGTGTGCCGGTACCGCAGGCGACCTCAATGTGATTCTCGCCGAAGTGCGGTCCGAAGAACCGCAACTGTGCACCCAAGGTGCTGTTGTAGGCGAAAGTAAGTATAAAAAAACCGCGGATATCATACCACCAAGGTTCGGAAGCATAAGCCTCCGCGATTTCGTCACGTGTCTTTCCTTCACTCATTGCCAATCTCCTAAGGCTACGTTATATTAACCAAAAATGGTAGATGTTTTTATGTAAGAAGCAAGCGTTGTGTTGTTTCCGCTTAAATGAAATATGAACAAGCTTCGCTGAAAACGCGTTAAATCTCGAAATTATGTCGGAATTTTTTACATTCAGGCTGTCAAACTTTCCTATAAATACCATAAGGCACTGATTAATAATAATTATATATTTCCGGCACGATTGTTGCTTATTAGTTGTGTAGGATCGATGTTAATTATCCATTTACAACTTCAGGAGATTTCATTATGAAAAAAGCTATACCAAAATTGAACAAGATCCTACTGGCCACCGCAGTGGCCGCTGCATTCGGCGTTGCGAGTACCAGCGCCATGGCGGTGGTTTTCCCTGATTTCAATGTAGCTGAAGGCTCGGTACCTGGATCAGGCGTTAATAATTTTACCGCGGATAAAATAACGGGCAACTATGTCCAAGTGATCAGCTTTGATGGGGCGGGCAACTTCGCTGTTTCGCTTAGATGGAACGCGGGACAGTTCGTGGCTGATGACGGAACCAACGCGCTCGGCACTCAACTTAATAGCTTCGGCACTGATGGATATGGGCTGTATGCATTATACACCGCTACCGGTACCTTTGTGACTGCTGGGGGGGTGTCTACCTTCACCACCAACGCGGGTAGCGGCAACTTGAGTGTCTACATTGATCCTAACAACGATACTACTTTTACCGCGCCTGCGGATGGGACCACTCCCTGGACAACGGGTATGACGGGTGATCCTGATTTTCTGATCGGCACGGGTACGCCATCTGCTGGGCAGGGAACACTTAATCCTAACTTGTCTACCTGTGATCCTGGTATCAATTGCGGAAGTTTCGGTACGACCAGCAGTTTTGCACTGACGGCAGCCGGCTCCGCTTTTTTTACCAGTCCCGTTCCGTTTTACAACGTGACGTTCCAGTCCGGGCAACTCAATAACTTCGACGTTACCGGGACCCAGACTATCAATGGCTCGCTGGACGCTATCTTTTCTACAGTGCCTGAACCCGGCAGCCTGGCGCTTCTGGGCATTGGCCTATTGGGTCTTGGCATGAGCAATTATCGCCGTCGTAA
>JBDSSX010000066.1:0-2064 GCA_039928555.1 Nitrosospira sp.
GGAAGGCAGAGCTCTCGGCAACGCGCTGGAGGGACAATTGGTACAGGTTCGAAATGCTTCGGGCTCCGTCGTAAGCGGAATTGCTCGCCTTGGCGCGGTGGTGGAAGTGAGCTATTGACCTGAATCCGGTGGTTGACCGCTCATTTAACCCGGATGTTTCATAAATTCGCGTGATGATTGCGCAGGATTTTGTTTTGTTGGGAGTTTTTGTGAAAGAGTGGCGTAGTTATTCATACGCCCGACAAAACAAAATTTCCATACGAAATAAAAGACCAGCGAGGACGCGTGTTAATTTATGAAACATTCGGGTTAATAGATTAGTGTTATGATTAATAACAATATTTCATATTATTTGACGCTCATCTTCCGGGTGAAGCCGCTACGGGATGAATTGTTAAGAGGTTTCAGGTTGAAGCTGATGCAGTCATTTTCTCCGGTGAGGCTGTTTACAATCTGTTCAACGCAGCCCATACCCGCCGCCATGAACGACTGGGCCAGTGCAGGAGAAGCACGCGGGTGTTCATGCAACGCTATATGAAGCGGCATGATAGCGGCACCCACTTATTTTTTATCCGGATTAATCTAAAGTTTTACTTAAGTTTTCCGCCGAGCCGCCGTTAAACTATTTACGGTCAACCGTAGGAGGTATACCATGAAAATTGACAATTCCATCCAGACTGCAGTATCACTAAGTGAAACGTCAGCACGCCTTGGCAAGACCGGGCAGAGAACTGAGGGCGTTGCAAACTCGAGTGATAGCGTTCAGCTGAGTACGCAACTGCGGAACATCGAGCAAAACCTCGCCAATGGAGAGGTATTCAACGCCGCGCGAGTTGAAGAAATCAAACAGGCAATCAGCGAAGGCCATTTTGTCGTGAATCCTGAGAAAGTCGCGGATCGTCTGCTGGAAACGGTGCGCGACCTGATCCAGAGCAGGCAGACCTGACATGGGCGGCGCCGTCTTTGATCCGGTCACCGGCATTACTCACGAACGTGATGAGACGCGGAACTTCATTGACCTTCTGGAACGGGAGCAGCGCGCGTTGCGCCAGGCAGATGTTTCTTCGCTGCTGACACTGGCGAAGGAAAAGGCGCAACAGGCCCAGCAACTGATTCAGATAGCCGATGTACGCAACCGCTGGCTTGTTGCGCTCGGCTGCACGCGGGATCGCAGCGGCATGGAACAGGGGTTACAAAGTTGCGCTGACGCTGGCGCGGGCGCCGCCGACGCCTGGCGAGAACTGCTTCAACTGGCGGAAACCGCCAGCCAGCTTAATAAAATCAATGGCATTCTCATCGGTCAGCGCCTGCGTTACAACCAGCAGGCACTCTCGGTGCTGCAAGCGGCAACCCGTAGCGCCGGTCTGTACGGTGCCGATGGCCAGCCTACACTTTTCTCCGGCGGACGCCAGCTTGGTGAGGGTTGATCCCCTAGCCGCATTCTCCCTCGCATTCGGAAGCATTACCGCCTTTCCTGGGAAAAACCTCTGACACTGAACATGATCAGGGTGGACCCGGGTTTCATGCCCGGCTATTCGATACAGTAACAGTCCAGCTGTCGTCCGCGTCATCGTTTCCCCGTCCGGGAGCATCCGTTTTGCCGTCACCGTGGAATTACCGTCAATGGGCAAGAGGCATTGGATAAAGCCCTGGAGGTAATGCCCCAGATCGTCGTGACGTTCGATGAATGGAATCGAATTCCGTTCGCGCTCTGCGCGCCATGGACTGGGTCAGTCCATGTATGTCATCATGCTGGCAGGCATTTCACGCATTGCATCTGTGAGCACCGTTATCCACTAAGACTATTGCATCACTTGAACTTCACCTTTTTTGGTGAGTTCACTACAGGAGGACGGATTCAGACTAATTAATCAAGCTGACGCACGCGGCAAGTCATCGGATGCGGAATCAGGCGCGGTAGCAGGTAAATCTTCGGCATCAGAAAAGGTATCGGATGACACGTCAGGCAAGCCGGAAAGGATCATCAGTGTGACGCGCCGGTTGCGCGCACGGCCTTCTTCGCTGCCATTCGATTCCACGGGGCGGTTCTCGCCGTACCCCACG
>JBDSSX010000067.1:0-1950 GCA_039928555.1 Nitrosospira sp.
CCGCCGCGGTGGATATTATCATATCGGCATTGCTGGAAGCCCGGGAAAAAGGCCTGTCGTCCGGCAAGCAGCTGGAACTGGAATTTGCGCAAGGCAAGTTGTGGTTTGAGCTTTCGGTTTCCCGCAAACAGGTTGATCCCGGTCACGATCCGCGTTTCATTGTCCTTGCGCGCGATGTTACCGAGCGCAAGGCGTCGGAACAGCGCATCCTGAATCTCGCACACTACGATTCGCTCACCGGGCTTCCCAACCGCGCACTACTCGCGGACCGCATGCGGGTTGCGATTAAACGTGCCGAACGGCAATCCACCCGTCTCGCTGTACTATTCGTCGATCTTGATCGATTCAAGCCGATCAATGATTCACTGGGTCATGATATCGGTGACCAATTGCTGAAAGCGGCTGCGCAACGCATGCAAACGTCGGTGCGCAGCGTTGATACCGTAAGCCGCGTGGGCGGCGACGAGTTTGTTGTTCTCCTGAGCGAAATCGAGACAACGGAGGATGCCGCGCGTGTCGCCGATAAGCTTATCACGGGGCTATCGCAGCCGTATGGAGTCGAGGGACATGAACTGCAGGTGACCGCAAGCGTCGGCATTTGCATCTATCCCGATAACGGGACGCAGCCCAATGTCCTGCTCCGCAACGCCGACGCCTCGATGTATAGCGCCAAGGAAGCGGGCCGGAACCGGTATCAGTTCTATTCCGACGACATGACAGCGCGGGCAGTAGAACGTCTCAGTCTTGAACACGATCTGCGCGGAGCCGCCCAGCGCGGCGAAATCTTTATGGTGTATCAACCGCAGATCGAACTTGCAACCAACCGCATCATTGGCGCGGAGGTACTGATGCGCTGGCGGCACCCGACGCAGGGCTTGATCGCACCGGCGCGCTTTATTCCTATCGCGGAAGACAGCGGACTGATTCTCGTGATCGGCGAATGGATACTGGTGGAAGCTTGCCGGCAGGCGCAACAGTGGCGCGACCGGGGCCTCCTTGATGCAAGCGTCTCAGTGAATGTTTCGGCGATCCAGTTTCGCCAAAATGACTTCTTGAGGGTTGTGGAGCGCGCGATTAATGTATCTGGCATATCCCCAGACCGCTTGGAACTCGAGCTCACCGAAAGCGTGGTAATGCAGGGTATCGACTCAACGGAGCAAAAGTTGCAGGAATTGGATGCCTTGGGGGTAAAGGTGGCAATCGACGATTTCGGCACCGGCTACTCAAGTCTCTCATATTTGCGGCAATTTACGGTTGACCGCCTTAAGATCGATCAGTCCTTCGTGCGTGACCTGCCAGGAAATATCGATGCTGAAGCCATCGCAACCGCCATTGTGGCGATGGGACTCAGCCTCGGCTTGCGTATCATCGCCGAAGGTGTAGAGACTGAAGCGCAGGCGGAGTTTCTGCAGAGCGTTTTATGCAAGGAGGGCCAGGGCTATCTGTATGCCCGCCCCATGGAGGCGGATGAGTTTGAAGCATGGATTGCGGCATGGGAGCGGCAGGTACAAAACAAATCCTGATCGTCTATCCCTGGTTATCACGCCGCCATGGTCACGCCTTTTGCAGTATGTGCGTGGATCCACCAGAAGCGATGCAGGCAACCTTAAACAGATATTTCACCAGACCTGTCTGAAAATTATCGTGAGTGGCATGGATAACGGCTATTTAACCAATAGCACTGAAAATCCAATTTGTATCAAGGTACTGGCGGGTGTTTTACGGGCATCTTTGCGCACCAACACGCTCGGTTATTGGCTTGGCGCAAGATGCACGAATCAGCTCGCAAACCAGCTCACCATCATACCGTGATTCGGTGGAATATCCGGGCTAATTCTTCTTTTCCGTACTATCGGTGCCCTCTTTTTTGACCGGACTCTGCACCTTATAGCCCTCCTCTTTCATCTTGTAGCCGCCATATGCGCCCGCCCCACCCGCCGCGAGCAGCCA
>JBDSSX010000068.1:0-1704 GCA_039928555.1 Nitrosospira sp.
TTTTGGTAGTGGTGCTCTTGATCGCATCCGAGTGATACGATTGCTTGAAGCTCACCCTGGCGTGCGCGGCATCGGTAAAGCTGACTTTAGGATGGGTGATTTCGACATGGATAGACTTTGGCTTGCCGATGCGCTCCCGGCGGTTCTTCTCCCATGCCGGGCGCGACGTGCCACGGGGCGTATGGAAATCGCTTGTATAAAATGCGAGGTACGTGGCGGCATCCTTATCCGACCATGCTTTGGCCCAGGCGTTTATTGCTTTAAGAACTTCATTGGAGTTGCCGTCCGGGACCGCAGGTTTTTCCGACGCCGGTTTTTCAGCAACGGGGACTTTCTCGGGCGCAGGTTTCTCGGCGGTTTTTGCCGGAATCCTCTCCGGAGTTTTCTCCGCAATTTTTTCCGGGGCTGTTGCAGATGAATTGCCTGCCGCTATAGTGGAGGGGGATTGTACGCCCTTGGTTTTACTCATGAACAAGTCTTTGATCATTGCGAGCTTGGTCTGCGCGGCGGCGTTACCCTTGTCCAACTGTAAAGCCTTACCATATGCCTGGCTCGCCATCCTGGCATAAATGTCACCCAGATTCTCGTGCGCGGTGGAATAACTGGGATGCGTGCGTATCGCCGTTTCCAGCGCACTCTTGGCCTTGTCATACTGGCCCTGGCTGGCGTAAAGCACGGCAAGATTATTGTGTGGCTCGGGCAGATCCGGGTAATCCTCCGATAGTGAAGAAAACACCTTGGTGGCATCAGCAATCTTGTTTTGCTCGGTAAGAATCAACCCCTTCTGGAAGCGCATTTGGGCGTCCCTGGGCTTGGTGACAAGATAAGCGTCTGCTTGCTCCAGTGCTTTGGCCAGATTGCCTTGCTTATAAAGTTTGGCAACTTCCTCGTTTTCATCGGCAAACGTGGGGGCGGTCGCAAGCAGCAAGGCGGCGGCACAGGCTGCCATGGACGCATTTGCCCGGTGAAAATTTAGTGATTTCATTGTGCTATACTGCTCCGGTTTTTGTTGAGCCAGCCCGGAATATTCCGGCTTCTGCCAACAGGCCTGCCGATTCTACCAAGAAGCCCGTCCATTTCACAATCTCGCCAGATGCTCAAGATCCATAATTCGCTCGCAAGGGAAAAGCAGGATTTCGTTCCCCTGACGCCCGGCAACGTTAAAATATATGTCTGTGGCATGACGGTCTACGACTATTGTCACCTCGGCCACGCACGCATGATGGTGGTATTCGATATGGTGGTGCGCTGGTTGCGGGCGAGCGGTCTCGATGTCACCTATGTGCGCAACATCACTGATGTCGACGACAAAATCATCAAACGCGCGCAGGAAAACAACGAGTCCATCGAAACGCTGACCGCCCGTTTTATCGAGGCGATGTGGCAAGATGCCGCCGCGCTCGGTGTCGCGCCGCCTTCCTGCGAGCCGCGAGCTACCGATCATGTGGAAAAAATGGTCGCGATGATACGCACCCTGGTGGATAAAGGTCTTGCCTACGCCGCGGCCAATGGCGACGTGTATTATGCCGTGCACCGGTTCCCCGGTTATGGAAAACTCTCCGGAAAATCGCTTGACGATTTGCGCGCGGGGGAGCGCGTGATCATCGATCCACACAAGAAAGATCCGCTGGATTTCGTGTTATGGAAAGCCGCCAAGCCCGGTGAGCCGCGGTGGGATTCGCCCTGGGGCATGGGACGTCCCGG
>JBDSSX010000069.1:0-3836 GCA_039928555.1 Nitrosospira sp.
AGAGATTGTATACGTCACTCCGACACGATCAGCCGCCATGGCGGGGATGAATTCGTGGTGCTCCTTGCCCATATCACGCAAGCAGAAGATGCGGCGCTCATCGCACAAAACATGCTCAAGGCACTGACGGCCCCGCACTACATAGAGCAAAACGAAATCCACGTTTCCGTGAGCATTGGCATTGGCATATATCCCGACGATGGCAAGGATGTGGAAGCTCTGCTCAAAAGCGCTGACAGCGCGATGTACTACGCAAAAGAAAACGATCGCAACAATTACAAGTTTTTTGGGCAGGAAATGAATGTTCAGGCCGCCCGGCGTCATTCCGTCGAAGCCAGCCTGCGCCTGGGACTGGAGAGGCAGGAATTTTTGCTGCACTACCAGCCGAGAATTAACCTTAACAGCAAACAGATCGTGGGAGCCGAAGCCCTTATTCGCTGGAAGCACCCGGAATGGGGATTGGTGCCCTCGACACAGTTCGTGTCGATTGCTGAAGACATCGGTCTGATTCTGCCGCTAGGCCGTTGGGTATTGCGCGAAACATGCCGTCAGGCCCGAGTCTGGCAAGAAGCCGGTCTGCATCCGATCACCGTCTCAGTCAACATTTCCGCCCTCCAATTAAATGCCCCGGATTTTTTGGAAAGCGTACGCGCAACTCTCGAAGAAACGCAACTGGAACCGAAATACCTGGAGATGGAATTTACTGAACAAGTCATTATACGGGACGCTGAATTTACTGATTCGGTGCTGGAGGAACTCGCAAATTTAGGCATAAAACTTACAATCGACGACTTCGGCATCGGTTATTCCGGGCTCAATTTTCTAAGACGATCTTCAATTTGTGCGCTGAAAATCGACCAGTCTTTCGTCAAACGAATGATCACCAGTGCAGATGATGCTGCCATTGTAAGCACTGTGATCGGCATGGGAAAGAATCTCAACCTTCGCATTATCGCTGCGGGCGTGGAAACAGCCGAGCAATATGCATATCTCTTGGCGAACCAGTGCGCCGAAGGCCAGGGCTATTTCTTTGGCCGTCCCATGGAAGCAGAAGCATTCGCTGTCATGCTACAACCCGGCGCTTTACCTCTTCTTCATATTTAATTGCTTCAAGCTCAAGGATCGCATGAAATTACTTGGCTCTAATCAATCGAATGAACCACCGAACCTAGAGCATTCTCCATCGTTGCCGCCTGTCGTGCCGCCGCCTTCGCTGGAAGGAGCGCTGGAGAAAAATCGGGAGGTGGAGGGTCGGCTCGAAATTTGTGCTGTCGAGCTTGCTGTTTTTAATGAAACAGCCAAGATGGAAGCGGAAAGGCACAACGTACTGCAGGTTGAAGATGCTTTGGCGCAAAATAAAAATGTAGAGAACAGGATGCTCGCTTGTGCGGGCGATCTTCATGAAGTCAATGAGGCGCTGGAACAAGAAATTGATGACCGGGATGATCGGAAACGAGCGTTAACGGAAACGGGGAAGAAGCTCTCTGACACACGGGAAATTCTGGCAGTTGCCGAAAGAAAAACCGAAGAAGAGAAAGAGCGATTGCGCGCTACGCTCAACCATATCGCAGACGCCGTTATCACCACTGATATGTGCGGGGCAGTGACTTATTTAAATCCGGTTGCGGAGACCATGACGGGTTGGACATCGGCAGAAGCAAAGGGACATCCCCTTCAGAAAGTATTCAAGATCCTCCATCCACAAACTGAGGAAAATACACTCAACCCCGTTGAACTGATTATCCAGGGTAAAACACAGGCCGGCCTGGCGCTTCATACCGTGCTGGTTCAAAGAAGCGGCAGCACCTTTTATATTGAAGATTCCGCCACCCCGCTGCGGGATCCCCAGGGAAAAATCATAGGGGCTGTCCTGATATTCCATGATGTGACAAAGGCGCGCCAGATGGCGGCGCAGATGACTTTTCAGGCTTCCCATGATGCATTGACCGGCCTTATTGACCGCCGGGAATTTGAACAACGCCTGTTGCTTGCGTTGCTTTCCGGTAAACAGGACGGCAAACAGCATACATTGCTTTATCTGGATATCGATCACTTCAAAATCGTAAACGATTCATATGGCCATATTGCTGGCGATGAATTGTTAAAAAAGATAACCAGCATTCTCCAAGGCCAATTGCGTACAAATGACACCCTGGCGCGGGTAGGGGGGGATGAATTCGGTTTATTGCTGGAAGATTGCCCGACGCAACCCGCGCTTCGTGTGGCTGAGCTTTTAAGGCAATCGGTACAGGAATTCAACTTTGTCTGGAAAGAAGAAGCATTTCAACTCGGCGTAAGCATTGGGCTGGTAACCTTCGGCAAAGGAAGCGAAACCCTCCCTGATATTTTGCAGATGGCGGATGCCGCTTGCTATCTCGCAAAAGATAAAGGGCGCAATCGGGTGCAAGTCTATACAGCGGAAGATATGGGGATTGCGCAACGCCATGGCGAGATGGGATGGGTGGGGCGGATACAGAAAGCGCTTAAAGAAGAGAGGTTCGTGCTGTACTCGCAAAAAATATTGCCCCTCGCAGATAATTGCGCGGAAGGAGAACACTACGAGATGCTATTGCGCATGCAGGATGAAGATGGGAACCTGGTGCCCCCCATGGTTTTTATCCCCGCTGCCGAGCGTTACGGCCTCATGCCGCAACTCGATCGATGGGTAATCACGACCGCTTTTGCACAATACGAGCGGCGCCACCTAAAGGGCAAAGCGGTGGGCACATGCGCCATCAATCTTTCGGGTGATTCGATCTGCGATGAAAATTTTCATGAATTTGTGGTGGCGCAGTTCGATCGTTTTAAGATTCCGCCCACTGGCATTTGTTTTGAAATCACGGAAACGTCAGCGATTTCCAACCTGGCCCAGGCAACCGTATTGGTTGGTAGATTAAAAGAACTCGGTTGCCGGTTTTCGTTAGATGATTTTGGGAGCGGCATGTCCTCATTCGCTTATTTGAAGCATTTGCCGGTCGACTATCTGAAAATCGATGGTAGTTTCGTGAAGGACATGGTCGATGACCCTATCGACTACGCGATGGTCGAGGCCATTAACCATATAGGACATGTCATGCATATCAAGACAATCGCGGAGTTTGTGGAGAACGATGCAATCCTGACCGCACTAGAAAAGATCGGCGTAGATTACGCGCAAGGATATGGAATCGAGAAACCGCGTTTAAGCGAACTTATCCTTTCGGATTTTAAAGATTTATCATAAGTGGGGTCGTCTCAGAAAACGGATTTTAAAGTACGTTAAGCTGGTTGCAGCGGTCGTAGCGGCCTGAACTTACCCGCGCCGGTCTTGGCGCTACTGCGCCAGAGGTAATCGCCGGTCAGATTGATGTGCTCCCAGCCCAGCGGCGACAGGTATTGCAACAATGCGTCATCGACGCCGTGGCCGTGCCAGCGCAACGCGTTTGCGGCCCGCTCCAGATAGACCGTGTTCCACAACATAATGGCCGCCGTCACGAGGTTGAGGCCACTGGCGCGATCCTTGCACCCAGATGTCGCCGGAACGTAGCGCGTTCTTCAGCTCCGACAACGCGCACAGCTCGTAGTAGCGCCGGTCGATACCGGCGTCGGTCATCACCAGTTTCTCCCAGCGCTTCTTGATGAAGGCGGTCGGTGCATCGGTGGGTACTTTGCGGGCATTGTCGGTATTCATGCCACGCAGCACCTTGATGCCATCGAGCACGTCCTTGGAGGCGGGCGCAGCTCGCAGCTTGAGCACGTCGAGGAATTCCGGCGCGTAGCGGCGCAGCGTTGCGTAGCTCTCGCCGATGCGGTGCAGAAAATCGAAGCCTTCGGGCTGTGCGAGCCGCTGCGCCTCT
>JBDSSX010000070.1:0-9490 GCA_039928555.1 Nitrosospira sp.
CCTGCGGGTAAAGGGGGCAACGGATCGATGACCTCGTCTTCACCCAGGCCGTCGATCGACTCAGGTTCTTTGATAAATGCTTTATTCATGCGGCAAAAACTTTCTATCCAGTAAAATAACCGCCTTAATCCGGGTTCCGCAAAAATATGATAGACCACACATCGAATTGGCACCATCTTTCCGTCGCACCCCATCGCGGTATGTTCCTGGCCGGCGCGCTGGAAGGGGTGTTGACACTATTGTGGTGGGTAGCCGATCTCGCCGGACGCTACGGTGTTGCCGGCACCACGTCAGCATGGAGCATAGCTCCGATCTGGGCACATGCCTTTCTGATGATCTATGGTTTTTTCTCATTCTTTATCCTGGGTTTTCTGTTCACCACTTTCCCCAGCTGGATGAATGGAGAAAAGATTCAGCCACGGCACTTTACCGCCTCCAGCTTGCTGATGGCAGGCGGCATCGTGCTTTTTTATCTCGGTTTGGCGGCCGGCAAACTGATTGTAGCCGCAGGTGTCGCGATGCTGCTGGCGGGATTCAGTATAGCGGTTTATGCGCTGCTGCGCGTTCTGTTCAGAGTAAAGAATCAGGACAGGCGTCACGCAATCGCCGCCAGTGTGGCGCTGGTATGCGGCTGGCTGGGCATAGCCGCTTATCTGCTGTGGTTGTTGACAGAAAACGCGTCGCTACTGGATTTTTCCCGCAGCGCCGGTATCTGGTTTTTCCTGCTGCCGATTGTCATGACAGTCAGCCACCGCATGATTCCATTTTTTTCCAGCCGCGTACTGGAGAATTATGTGCTGATCAGACCGTACTGGATACTCTGGCTGATGCTTGCGTGTTCCGCAGGCCATGGCATATTGCAGTTATGGGAGCCTGCGTTCTCCTACCTGTGGCTATTTGATCTGCCGCTGGCCGCAAGCGCCGTGTATCTATCTTTTAACTGGGGGTTGCTGCGCAGTTTTCGTGTCCATCTCCTGGCGGTGCTGCATATCGCATTTGCCTGGCTGGGGCTGTCGATGCTGCTGTACGGTACGCAAAGCCTGGTATTTTTACTGAGCGGGGGAAAATTATTGATATTCGGCCTCGCACCGTTGCATGCGCTTGCAATCGGGTATTTCGCCAGCATGGTGCTGGGCATGGCTTCACGCGTCACGCTCGGACATTCGGGACATCCACTGGTGCTGGACAAACTCAGTTGGCTGCTGTTTATCGGGTTTCAGGCCGCTACTTTATTCCGGATACTTCCGGATATCCTGCCTGCCGCCATCAGCATGGCCCCTGGCTTTTATCTGCTGGCGGGGCTGACCTGGCTAATTTGCTTCACCCTCTGGGCGGGCCGCTATGCACCGCTTTACTGGCGGCCGCGAGTTGACGGGAAACCGGGCTAATTAAAAATGGTTAGATTGTCGCCATGCTACGTTGCTCATCGTTGCATATGAATAGCTATGCGCCTCTTCACGCCTTGCCTGACACCAATCTAACCATTTTTAATGTTCTGTTCCTGGTTTACTAATTTGAATCTGTTACGTGACGATATTACTGAGACCCTAAATAATCAACCGCTGTGCTTCCCGTGTGGCGCCCAGCAACCCGGCTTTAGGGTTCATGACGACGTGCACGGGGATTTCACCCATCAGGGTGGAGAAACGCCCCTTGTCGCAAAATGCTTTCATGAAACCGCCTTCTTTCAATTTGTCGATGATTTTGGGCGCAATGCCGCCAGCCACATATACGCCACCACGACTCAGCGTTGACAACGCCAGATTCCCGGCATAAGCACCGTATATTTCAACAAATAAATCCATCGCTTTTACCGCAAGGGGATGCTTGTGATTGAATGCGAGATCCGCCACTCGCGCCGCACAGTCACCCCCCAGACTGGCTTGCACCGGTTCCGGAGCATCGTTCCGATGATGAAAATTGAGGAACTCGAAAATATTGGTCAATCCTGGTCCGGATAGTAGCCGCTCGACCGACACATGGCCAAACTTCTTCCGTAAATATTGGAGCAAGTGATCCTGCAATTCATCTACGGGAGCAAAATCCACATGCCCTGCCTCGCTGGGCAAGGGTATATAACGGTCGCCTTGCCAAATCAGCCACGCCACGCCCATGCCTGTGCCCGCACCAAGCACAACACCCATCTCCTTGTCGTAAACCTTCCCCGCCTGCAACGCCACGAAATCGCTCGCGGATAAAATTTCGATACTCAACGCCACGGCTTTAAAATCATTGATGAGCTTAACGGCGGGAATGGAAAATTCGCTTGCGATAGCCGCGCTGTCCATCACCCACGGCAAGTTGGTAAGACTTGCCCGCTGTTGCGTGATCGGCCCCGCCACCGCAAAACAGGCGGATGCCGGATTACCGCCCACTCCAGCCATCGCGGCTCCATCCAGAAAATCCCTGAGCATATCGAAAAAATCCGGATAGTCACGGCTGGGGTAGCGGCGTTCATAGCGCACCTGCGTGCCGCCATCCGTCACCTCCGCCGCTTGCAGCAAGACTTTGGTGCCGCCAATATCGGCGCTGACAAAATATTCATTCATGATTCAATCCACCGTTGTGCCGGGTCCTGGCGGTAAAAAAGCGCCAACTGTTCATACACCGCCGGAAACTGTAATTTTACCACCACCGGCATCTCGAAAAACACTTCACTCATGACAGCGAAGAATTCCGCCGGGCTCTCGGCTGCATAAGGATCGATATAGGAGCCGATGCAAGGATCGATGTCATGGCTGGCATGAGAATCGATAACCATAGCCTCAACCGCATCCACCTCCACACAGAAATCCGCATACGCTTTACTGAATACTTCACTCCAGGTTTGCTGGCTCATGCCGGCGTGCAACGGGGGAGATCCGTTGGCGTCACCGTTCAGCATATCGAGTTTGTGAGCGAATTCATGTATGACCACGTTGTAGCCGGCACCCGCCTCGGCCGCTGCAGTATCTTCCCAGGAAAGAATCACCGGTCCGCCGAGCCAGGATTCGCCCGATACCGGTTCACTCGCGTGATGCACCACACCCGCCTCATCGGCATATTCATAGTCGCGAATGAATTCACCGGGATAAACAATAATCTCGACCCAGCCGTCGTAGTAATCCAGGTCGAGATTCAGAATCAGAATGCAAGCCTGGGCCGCTATCACCACATGCATTTCCTCGGTGACAACCAGCCCATGCGCCCCGCTTATTTGCTTGCCATGAAGGAACAGCGTGGCGCACTCACGCAAGCGCTTCAGCTCGATCGGACTCAGGCCCCGCAAAAACCTCAGTTGCGCTACCGTTTTTTTCCAGAGATCGTCGGGGAGGGATTCGTTCTCAAGAATGCGATGACGGTACCAGTCTTTGAAGTTCCAGGACATTAGGAAACCTCTGACTCAGCCCCCGAGATTACCAGCAAGGGCCGCGACGGCAAGGTTTTTAAATCAGCCCTCATCGGATTCCAGCGCATGCTTGCCTTCCAATTCTGGAATATCCACATCGACTGCGTCTATCCGCGCGAAGCGCTGACTGATCTTGCGGCTGGAAATATGTACGTCTTCCACGTCCTGATTGGCTTGGCGGATATGATCAGCAAGCTTTTTCATGCGTTCGTCGAAGCGTACAAAATCCTTGCCGAGCCGGGAAAGCTCGTGTTTGATGATATGCACTTGCTCGCGAGTTTCCATATCCTTCAGCACCGCGCGCGCGGTATTCAAAACCGCCATTAGCGTTGTGGGCGAAACTATCCACACCTGCTTCTGCATGGCGTAATCCACCACATCGGAATGATACGCATGGATCTCGGCGAAAACCGCTTCAGCCGGGACAAACATCACCGCGCCGTCACAGGTTTCCGGCGGCAGGATGTATTTTCCGGCGATATCATCCACGTGTTTTTTGACGTCCACCTTGAATTGCCTTTGCGCCGCTGCCCGGCTGGCTTCATCCGCATCGCGGTCGAACATGCGATGGAAATTTTCCAGCGGAAATTTTGAATCCACCGCCACCATGCCGGTCGGCGGCGGCAGCCGCAACACACAATCCACGCGACTGCCGTTGGAAAGCGTGTACTGCATCGTGTATGCGGCGGCAGGCAAAATATTGCGCACCAGTGCTTCCAGCTGCACCTCGCCGAATGCGCCGCGCGAACGCTTGTCGCCTAGAAGCTCCTGCAAGCTCACCATGTTGGTGGTAAGACTGTCTATTTTTTTCTGTGCCTCGTCGATGGTCGCAAGCCGCGTCATGACGCTGGTAAAAGTTTCGTTGGTTTTCTTGAATCCTTCGTCAAGGCGCTCGGTGACACGTCCACTGATCTGGTCCAGCCGCGCTTCCACCGTTCCGCGCAACTGCTCGGAAGTTTTAACGAGTGCTTCCGACAACCGGTCACCCTGATTCGCGAGTCCTTCATGCAAATCCTTGAGCATGTCGCGGTGCTTGTCTTCCATCATCCTCGCTTGTTGACCCAACAAGTCACGCACCATTGACGAAAGCATGCCGAGCCTGATCACCAGAAAAGCCATGGTCACCAGTAGAATGGCGGCGGCGGTAACAATCAGCAGGGTTTCAGGCATTATGTTGTAAAGTATACCGGAGAATCCGATTCGCTAGCAGCCTGTCGGACTTGAAGAATCGAAGCGAAAAAGCGGCTGGGCGAGGACAGATTTTGATGATTTTGAAGGCTAATAGTTGTTCTATTGGCCGAAAAAGCGACGAAATATGGACCGGCCAGCCGCTTTTGCAGCGGATTTCCTTTAAGTCCGACAGGCTGCTAGCAGCTGCCGGACACTCATCACCTCGGTGGAAATCCCGTGACGGGATTATACCGCTCACTTTCCATCTGATGCCTCTGCCATTTGCTCTGCTGGTGTCTCGCGCGACCCTGAGATTCGAACTCCTGGGCTTTTTTATTTTCTTGTTCAAGCCGCTCTTTCCGGGCTTTTCTCCCAACCCGGCGCCTCTCCTCCGTAGCTTTCTGCTGTTTTAACTCGTCCGTAGCGTTTTGCTGCTCCCACGGCTTCACCTCCCACGGCTTCGGTTCCTGGCCTTGCTGCCTGCCCTCCAGTCCCAACCCTGGCTGACTATTTTTCTGCGCTTGCTCCCTCGCCGGGTTCGCTCTCGGTTCCCGCTGTCTCGAAAAAGCATCTTCATACGCCATGGCGGCGGGTTGCCAGCCCAGTGCGGCAAGGGCGGCAAATGCTGTCCAGAAGATTTTCATGTGTACTCCTTTGCGATTGATGTTGAGCCCGAATGCTTGCGTTTCCGATAAATCGACACTAGCGAAGTCAGGGATTATCTGATTATTTATAGTATAGTTAAATTTACTTATCGACAGATCCCGCTGTTGCTTGAAGAGGATAACTGATCTTCAGGCCATTCGCTCGTGCCCATGGCGTCAGCAAATGCAATTTTCGTGCGCCGGTGTTGATGATGTCTTCCACCCGTACACTGCGCAGCGTAAGCGCATCGGCGATCAACGAACGGTGGCAACGCCACGGAACCGCTTCAGCGCACATCAGCGCGCAGCGCTCCCGCACGGCGAATTCCATGACATCCCGCACATTCGCGTCGAATTCCGGCGTCTGCATATAATCGGCATATCCGCGAAAAGATGCGTTGCGCCAGCCTCCATTGATCGAATCCTTATGAGCGTGGCGCAGCCCGCCCAGCCCCGGCAAGTGCGTGTACTGGATGCCGGATGCTCCGAGGGCATCCGGTAATGTTTCCTTGTTGAATTGGGGGTTTTGCCGGGAACGCGGCATGGTGCGCACGTCGAGGACGTGTGTAACTTCATTCTCTTTCAATAGACTGACAAACACATCCAGTGAGCGCGTTGAATGTCCGATCGTGCATATCAAAGATTCGACCACCGGCTGCTTTTTCCCCATGACGTTTGCCCTGCTCTCGTTCATCTATTGACGATTGCCGCTAAAACCTGGCGGTAACGCTATGGCGCTGTTCCTGCCGGAGGCGCCGCAATACATCCAAAGCGTGATGCATTGAGCGCCACGTCGGCACGCGCCCACGCCTTTTTGAAACGCGCCTCGATCAATGCCGCCTCGCCGTCCTTCTTTTGCGCGCGCAGCGTCTGCAGTAACCCGTAAAGCGCCCAGCCGTTATTGCGATTTCTCCGCAGATCTTCCCAGTATACTGTTTCCGCTTCGGCGGCGCGCTCCGCTTCGAGCAGAATGGCACCCAGTGCCAGCCGTGGGGGGGACTGCCATTCCGACGGCTCCGTATAAACCAGGGCATCCTCAAGG
Source organism: Nitrosospira sp. (assembly GCA_039928555.1). Classification (GTDB taxonomy): domain Bacteria; phylum Pseudomonadota; class Gammaproteobacteria; order Burkholderiales; family Nitrosomonadaceae; genus Nitrosospira. The sequence continues at coordinate 6,245 of JBDSSX010000070.1, forward strand.
CGGACTGCCCGGTCAAGGTGTGCGATGGCGGAATTGAACTGTCCACGGGCGGCGGCGATCTCGCCAGCCAGCACTTCGGGACCGATACTCAAGACATCGCGCGCGGTATTTAGCGACATAAGCGGCCAATCCAGCACCCCATTCTTCATGATCCCGCGCAGCGCTTCCAATTCCTGCTCGGCCTGCGGCAACTGCCTGGTTGCCGCAAACGCCAGGCCGCGCGCATAATGCCAGCCGCCCTTAAGAAAAGCGTTTGTAGCCGGTGGCGCCGGTTCCTGAAGAATCTCGTTCCACTTCCCGAACTTCGCGTATGCCCAGTACGGTGTGACACGGAATGTTCCGGTTCCCGGCACCGCCTCGAGCGCCGCATCGTCTATCGTGCCGGCTACCCTTCGCGCCGATTCGATCGCAAGCCGGCTTTGCCCATCCATCGTGGCGGCAAACCAGAGAAAGTGAATGTTGTGGGGAGTGTACATGACGGGGTACATTCCCTTCGCATGATCATGCGACAAATACTCCTCGTCAGCCGCGATGGCAAGCTGATTACTCTTTATTGCATCCGCATAGCGGCCCACACGCTGATAGATATGCGACGGCATGTGCACCACATGCCCGGCCGCGGGCATCAGTGTAAGAAGGGTATCGGCCGCCTTTTCCGCCCGCTCGGGGGTGCTGGTCGGCTCGACGAGGTGGATATACATATGCACCGCGCCCGGATGTTTGGGATTGCGCCGTATCACGCTCTCGGTAAGCGCGACAATTTCAGCGGTCCCCTCGATCGGATAACCATCCCGCATCCAGTAACCCCAGGAGCTGAGATCCATCATCGCCTCGACATAAAGCATCGCGATGTCGAGGTCATCCGGAAAGCGTGTATGGACTTCCCGCATCGCATCCGCATAAGCCTTATTGTTCGCCTTGCGCTGCTCGGAGCTACCGGTATAACGTTTTTCCAGCGCGCTGATAAGCGCCCGCTCGCGCGGAGATGCCTTCGCCATGAGCGAAGCAGCTTTCCGCACGAGATCCAGAGCCGTCGTCTCGTCCTTCGACTCCATCATTGCATTGATGTTGGGGCCCAACACAAGCGCCTGGCCCCAGTACGCCATGGCAAGCGAGGGATCGAGCCGCGCCCCTTCCCGGAACGAGCGGCCCGCCTCGGCGTGGTTAAATGCGTAGGAGAGGTTCATTCCCTGGTTAATGTATTGCTGGGCTGATTTATTCCGTGTGCTGACCGGGAATGTATGGGATCCAAGATTCAGCAGTCTGGGGACTGCCTGATCATCCTGGGCCGCCTGCGTGTGATGCCTGTGAGCAGGCCCGGATACCGTGGATGCCGAAGTACCCTCGCCAGTATGGGCGAACGTACCGGTAACACCGCTGGCCGTCACCGCCAGCCCCAGCATCATGAGATGAAGTGTGCGCAATTGCATGGATATTCCCTCCTGATTCCTGATTATCCTGAACCCGGCCGGTGGCGCAGATCCGCAAGGCGCGCCAGACCAAAATGAATGAAAGCCAAGGCCGCCAGCACTGGCGCGAACAGATTGAAAAACGGTATAAATTGTACCAGACCGGTCACCAGCCCCAGGCCCCATAGCGACGAGCGGCAAGTTAAAAATATTGCACGCATCTCTTCGGGGCGCGCGTGCTCGACGAGCGCATCATAACGGAACAGACGCTGATTCAGATACGCGGCGGCAAGAAACGGGACAATCACCCCCGCGCCAACCAGCCACAATGGAATAGTAACAAGCCATATGGCGATAAAAATTCCGATGGCGAGCAGGGCATTGAGCAGGCTCCCTGCGATGCCGCCGCTGTTCTCGCGCTCAAGCTGCGGGTAATCGCGATCCGCCACCAGGTGAACCAGCGCTGGCATGGCGAACAAGGCGGTAATCACCAACGCCGTAATAAAAACCAGTGGCACAAATAGAATCAGATGCGCCACGCCCTGAATTCCATATGCAATCCATCTCGGTTCCACGCCTTCGAGCCAGGTTTGAATGCCGATCGCCGTGAGACCGCTTGCGATCCATCCCGAGAAAGTGCTCCAGAAAACCACGCCCAGAATCAGCCACAGCAGCGCGGCCACCAGGATTGGCCAGATGACAATCCACAAGACCTGAAACCGGAACAAATCGCGGAAGGCGCGCGAAAGCGCATCGAGCACAGGGATCATAGATAATTCTCCTTCGCGGGGCAAAACTCATTGAATTCCACTCTCGCATCGCGGGTCCGCCTCGTAGGCAAATGCGTTGTACCAAGTGGTCCGTTCCCAGATTTCCTTGCACACCTCGGCGCAGACTTCCCGCTCGAAGCCGCACATCCCGCCCAACTTGAAGCGCGCCGTATAGGCGCCCGCGGCTTCCCCGCCTTTGAGTGCGATAACAACGCGTGCGTTTTGTTCAAAGATGCGCAGTTGATAAGTGTTGGTGAGATCCTGATAGAATTTCCTGGGAATGACGAATTCCTTGCCGTCGATCGAGACAAGGAAAACCTCGGTGACAAACCGTGGAGTACCCCCGTCCATGCCCCATATGCCTGCATCGGCTTCACGACACTCGCCGCTCTTGCAGGAGCGCTCCCGGAACGAAACGGCAACTCTCTTGCCGGAGGGCAGCACAGTTATTTTCTCGTGCATGAACGGAATCGCTTCCGTTTGCGCGAGAGCACCCGGGGACAGGAAGAGCAATACAGTAGCGAAACCGGGAAGCAGTATTTTCAAAAGGCTTAACATTGTTCAGATAATACGACTACCTTATCTCGATGAATATCTTTCCGGTCTCGGATGCGGCCTTCAATTTAGTAAAAAGCTGTTCAAAAGCGAGCCGGCTTTGGCCGATGAATCCCGTATCTTTCGTCTGGCCCACCAGTATGCATCCCTCCGTATCCGCGGCTGTATTTCCGGGATGTATCCGCACCCCCTCAAAGTTGGGCACATTCAAAAAAAGCGGAAGCAAGCGTCCAAATCGCTGTGAGTAGTTAATTATGACCTCATAACGTCCTGCGGAGATGGCCGTCTTCCCTTTGATCTTGACCGGCCTGACTTTATCCTCCAATGTATAGCATTCAAACTGATCATCCACGTATAAGTTGCCAATCGTGCTATTTTCAGAAAGATCTGTCCTCTCTACCCGTAGCTCCATTTTCATCCCTCCTTTTTACATGCGGCGGAAATGACGCCGCCCCCCTTTCATCTCCCCACGCTTTCTCCTCTTCCTATCCCGAATGTTTCATAAATTGACG
>JBDSSX010000071.1:0-5926 GCA_039928555.1 Nitrosospira sp.
GCTGAGAGTGGTTTGGACACAACACCCGAAGGTTTCCTTCGGGTCAAACCCACCTTACAGGCGATAAATTATCCCTGGATTTTTGCGGCAGGAGATGTAGTGGCCATTGAACATCAAACATTACCAAAGTCAGGCGTCTTTGCCGTACGCATGGCAAAAACACTGGACGATAACCTGCGCGCCTATCTGTCAGGCCATTTGCTCAGAGATTACCAGCCGCAACGCTATAGCCTCAGTCTCATCAGCACCGCCGACGGGCGCGCCGTCGCTTCTTACGGCCGCCTGGCGGGACATTCCGCGCTTTTTTGGCGGTGGAAGGATTGGATCGATCGCCGCTTCATGCGGCAGTTTCAAGGGCTGCCCATGTAACCCTGCTCCGCTGATCAGGGGAACGCCGGTATTATCGGTTCTGTTCCCTCAATTTCGACGGTAGGTAAATGTGCTTTTATGCGGGCCTCAATATCCTCAACCCTGCCCTTCGGCACGTCAGCCAGAACCAGTAGTTGACCCGCCTCAATCGCCGCTTCGAACTGCTTGATTCTCGAACTGGCGGTGCTTACGCCTATCAGGCCCCCTGCCCATGCACCCACTCCGGCCCCCGCGAGGGCGCTCGCCAGCAGAACCCCCCCTGCGATTACCGTTGAGGCGGGAGGAAGCGCTAGTGCGACCAATCCGGCGAGTGCACCGGCCGACCCGCCGAGCGCCAGTCCACGCTCCACGGCGGGAATGAAATCGGTCCTCTGAAGGAGATTGGCTTCCGGCAAATCCTCAAGCTCTGTGCCGCGCTTTGCGACCACATGGATATGCCGCTCGTCAATTCGTGCCAGAAGCAGCTCGTCAACGATACGCTTGGTGATGGCAATATCCGGAACAAGAAAGTAGATTCGTCGCATCATGATCTCCTAAAAGTTTGTAAGATAATCACCCAATCAGGCAGGCGTAAATTCAAACCAACCTCCATTTCATCATAGGACGGCTTACCTGAAAAAGCAATGTTCATGCGAATCGCAACATGCTATAACAGCCACGAACCATCAATAGTGCTGAATATCGAATACTTTATTCGATACTCATTCATGCGGCGATGCTGTGATTATCAAAAAAGAGACGGGGGAACGGATTACATGGAAATGATCAAAACACGTGCAGCGGTCGCCTGGGGTCCAGGACAACCGTTAAGTATCGAAGAAGTTGACCTGTTGCCGCCACGAAAAGGCGAAGTGCTGGTGCGTATTGTGGCCACGGGGGTATGTCATACGGATGCATTCACCCTGTCGGGAAACGATCCCGAAGGCAAGTTTCCCGCTATCCTCGGTCATGAGGGTGGCGGCATCGTTGAGGCTTTGGGCGAGGGTGTAACCAGCGTTGCCGTAGGCGACCACGTTATCCCGCTCTATACTCCCGAATGCGGCGAGTGCAAATTCTGCAAATCGGGCAAGACCAACCTTTGTCAAGCGATACGTGCTACTCAGGGACAGGGGCTGATGCCCGACGGCACCACGCGGTTTTTTAAGAACGGAAAGCCCATTTATCACTATATGGGTACCTCAACCTTCTCCGAATATACGGTGATACCCGAGATTTCACTGGCAAAAATCAACAAAAAAGCCCCCCTGGAAAAGGTCTGTCTGCTCGGGTGTGGTGTAACGACAGGCCTCGGTGCCGTTGCCAAAACTGCGAAGGTGAAGGAAGGCGATACCGTTGCGGTTTTTGGGCTCGGCGGTATTGGTCTGGCCGTGATAATAGGGGCGGTAATGGCTAAAGCCGGGCGCATTATCGCGATCGACGTCAATTCGGGAAAATTTGAGATAGCACGTCAACTGGGTGCCACCGATGTGGTGAATCCCAAGGATTACGCCAAACCGATTCAAGATGTAATTATCGAAATGACTGGCGGCGGCGTGGATTTTTCCTTCGAATGTATCGGTAACGTCAAAGTCATGTGTTCCGCACTGGAATGCTGCCATAAGGGTTGGGGGGAGTCGGTGATAATCGGCGTTGCCGGTGCGGGTGAGGAAATCTGTACCCGTCCATTTCAACTGGTAACAGGGCGTGTGTGGCGTGGCTCGGCATTTGGCGGAGTAAAGGGCCGCACTGAGCTCCCAGGCTACGTGCAGCGCTATCTTGATGGGGAATTTGAGCTCGACACTTTCATTACTCACACCATGGGGCTCGACGATATCAATACAGCATTTGACCTGATGCACGAGGGGAAATCCATTCGCACTGTTATTCATTTCAACAAATAAATCATCAGCACGGCTTGTCTCATCCCGCAAAGCCAGGTCTCGTCCTGCTGACAGAATCGAGGACTTGCCCGGAGTTTCCCCGGCTGAACTACATATTGGAGGATTCATAATATGCCGGAATTGAAGCTCCTCTCATCCCACCGTTTATTCGACGGATCGCAAAAGCGCTACAGGCACCGTTCAGAATCGCTGAATTGCGAAATGAATTTTTCCATTTTTCTCCCGCCCGGAATAAGTAATAACAAGAAAGTACCGGCGATTTATTGGCTATCGGGATTAACCTGTACCGATGAAAATTTCACCCTCAAAGCCGGTGCTCAACGTGTCGCGGCAGAACTTGGCGTTGCGCTGGTTATTCCGGATACCAGCCCACGGGGAAACGGCGTTGCAAGCGCTCCGGACACCGCCTATGACTTGGGATTAGGCGCAGGCTTTTACGTGAACGCGACCCAGGCGCCCTGGAGCCACAATTACCGGATGTATGATTATGTCGTCGATGAGCTTCCGGCCCTGATTGAACAACATTTTCCCCTAAATGATCGGCGATCGATCTGCGGACATTCCATGGGTGGGCATGGCGCGCTGGTCATTGCCTTGCGTAACCCCAAGCGCTATCAATCAGTATCCGCCTTCTCACCTATCGCCAATCCGACGACCAGTCCTTGGGGCAAAAAAGCCTTCGGCCACTACCTGGGCGATGATATAAAGAACTGGCGGGGTTATGATGCATCATTGCTGATTGAGGCTTCACGCGCACCGGAACACCTCCCAATGATGATCGATCAGGGTGACGCGGATGAATTCCTGGCCGAGCAACTGAAAACCGAGCGCCTTATCGCCGCGTGCAAAACAGTTAATTATCCGGCGCAGATCACCATGCGTGCAGGTTACGATCACAGTTATTTTTTTATCAGTACATTTATTGAAGGCCACCTGCGTTTTCATGCAAAAGCGCTTAGCCAGGATGTCAATTTATGAAGCGTTCGGGTTAGTTCCTGACGCTCCTTGTAGAAGTTCAGGGTGTACTGATTAAAAAAATCCTGTTGGTATTCAGATGCCCACCCGACAAGTTGCACTTGCCATCTCAATTTTTTAATCACTAGGCGTCCCGCCGCTCTCTTTATAACTCAAGCCCGACGGCAAATGTGCTCCCCGCTTCCTGTATAATTGGTCCTTTTGAAAACGGCTCTCTCCTATGGAAGCGGAACAACTTAACGCCATCTTCTATCAACTCGCCGATCTCGACAACCGGGCGATAGAATTACGGAGGTATCTTTGACTTCGATACCAAGCAGACACGTCTGAACGAACTTACCCGGCTGACAGAGGATCCCGCCATCTGGGATGACAATAAGCGGGCTCAGGAATTGGGTCGCGAAAAGAAAATGCTGGAAGATGTTGTCATCACCCTGGAAACAGTCGGGCGACAACTGCATGATGCTCGGGACTTGTTCCAGATGGCAAGAGAGGAGAATGACGATGCCACGCTGCGGAGCATCGGCAGCGATATCGTGCAATTGGAAAAGACCGTAGCGGAAATGGAATTCCGCCGCATGTTTTCCAATCCGATGGACCCCAATAATTGCTTCGTGGATATTCAGGCCGGTTCAGGCGGCACTGAAGCACAGGACTGGGCGGCGATGCTGGAACGCATGTATCTGCGCTATTGCGAACGGCGTGGCTATATCGTGGAAGTGATGGAAGAATCGCCCGGCGAGGTTGCGGGCATCAAGAGCGCAAGTATCAAAATATCAGGTGATTATGCCTATGGCTATCTCCGCACGGAGACCGGCGTGCATCGGTTGGTGCGGAAATCCCCGTTCGATTCCGGCAATCGCCGCCATACCTCCTTTGCCAGTGTGTTTGTCTATCCCGAGGTGGATGAAACCATCGAAATAGAAATCAATCCGGCGGATTTGCGCGTCGACACTTTTCGCGCATCCGGCGCAGGAGGCCAGCACATAAATAAAACGGACTCGGCCATTCGCATCACCCACAATCCCACGGGTATCGTGGTGCAATGCCAGAGCGGCCGTTCTCAGCACCGCAATCGCGCAGACGCGATGGCGATGCTTAAATCGCGGCTGTACGAAGCGGAATTGCGTAAGCGCAATGACGAAAAGCAAGCGATAGAAGACAGCAAAACTGATATCGGCTGGGGACACCAGATCCGCTCCTACGTACTGGACCAGTCACGCATCAAGGACTTGCGCACCAGCGTTGAAACCGGCAATACCCAAGCGGTGCTCGACGGCGGACTGGACGATTTCATTGAAGCAAGTTTAAAGCAAGGCGTATAGGAGGCCTGATGGCGACGGACGGTATTTCGGAGAAAGGCGTGGATGAGTCACTCGGCAGAGTGGAGACGGAGACAAAACTGGTTGAAGAGCGCCGCGCCAAGCTAGCTGTGCTGCGTGAAACGGGTAACGCCTTTCCCAACGATTTTCGCCGCGAAGATTTTTCATCCGATCTTCATCGGCAATATGGCGAGCGCTCCAACGAAATGCTGGAAGCAACGCCAAGGCTCGTGAGCGTTGCGGGGCGCATGGTTTTGAAGCGGGTGATGGGCAAGGCGAGCTTCGCCACTATTCAGGATATGCACGGCCGCATCCAGCTTTACATCACCAATGATGTTACCGGCGCGGAGGCACATGAAGCTTTCAAGCATTATGATCTCGGCGATATACTGGGTGCTCAAGGCACGCTCTTCAAAACCAGGACTGGCGAACTCTCGGTGCGCGTCACAACTCTGCGCTTGCTGACCAAGTCCTTGCGCCCCTTGCCGGAAAAATTTCACGGTCTGACTGACCAGGAACAGAAATACCGCCAGCGTTATCTCGATCTGATCACTAACGAAAATACCCGCAACGTATTTATCACACGATCCAGAATCATCCAGTCCATCCGCGAATTTTTTGTCGCAAACGGTTATCTGGAAGTGGAGACACCGATGATGCACCCTATCCCCGGTGGCGCGACGGCACGGCCTTTTGTCACTTACCACAATACGCTGGATATGCAATTGTATCTCCGCATCGCGCCGGAGTTATATTTGAAGCGTCTGGTGGTGGGTGGAATGGAAAAGGTTTTTGAAATTAACCGTAATTTCCGTAACGAGGGCATCTCTACCCGGCACAATCCCGAATTCACCATGCTGGAATTCTATGAAGCCTATCGGGACTACACTTATTTGATGAATTTCACCGAAACCATGCTGCGGGAAGTGGCGGCAAAAGTTTTGGGCACCACCAAGGTGACTTATCAGGGACGGAAAATCGATCTTGCACAACCGTTTGAGCGGCTCAGCATCACCCAGGCTATCCGTAAATTCCAACCTGAATACACCGATGCTCAACTCAGTGAGCGGGCGTTCCTGATCGACAAGTTACAGGCACTTGGCATTGCTCACAAACCGGGAGATGGTATCGGCGGCTTGCAATTATCCCTATTTGACGAAACCACCGAGCATTTATTGTTTGAACCCACTTTTATCATTGATTATCCGGCGGAAGTTTCACCCCTCGCACGGCGCAACGATATCAATCCCATGATAACCGACCGGTTCGAGCTCTACATCGCGGGGCGCGAAATCGCCAACGGCTTTTCCGAACTGAATGACCCGGAAGATCAGGCGGCACGCTTCCTCGAACAAGCCAGCGCCAAGGAAGCAGGCGACT
>JBDSSX010000072.1:0-12199 GCA_039928555.1 Nitrosospira sp.
CGGGTCCGTGGGTTTGCCGGATGCGACGTCATGATCGAGCGTCAAGGCGTAGCCTAATTCCTGCAACATGCGCTGCTCGAAGCGCCGCAGGATGGGAATGTAATCCTTCCCGGCACTCAATGCCTCCAGCGTTTCCTGATAGTATGCAAATAATTGTTCATGGGGATCATCGCGATGTAATAGCCGCACGAGCAGTTCGTTGAGGTAGAAACCGCAGATCAGAGCCGTCCCCTGCAACGGCATCTGGCCGCCTTGCCATTCCGCCTTGTGCAGTGTGCGTAATTCGGATTTGCCTCCCCAGGTCAACAGCAGAGGCTGAAATGCCCGTAATAATCCCCTGAGCGCGGATCTGGGGCGCTTGGCTCCTTTTGCCACAAGCGGTACTCTTCCGAAGCTGCGAGTGAAAGTCTCCACCACGAGACTGGTTTCACGGTAGGGATAGGCATGCAGCACGAATGCGGGCTGAGCATCTTGCCGCTGTTTATCCGCAATCATTATTTTATCGGCAGCGGGGGACTACTCATATCCCAGGCTTTTCAATGCCCGCGCATCGTCGGCCCAGCCACTTTTCACTTTCACCCAGACCTGGAGATATACTTTGCCGCCGAAATTCTGTTCCATGTCCTTGCGCGCTTGCGTGGCGATCAGCTTGAGTTTCTCTCCATCCTTGCCAATGACGATAGCTTTCTGATTAGGCTTGTCTACAATAATGGAGGCATGAATTTTACGCAGTTCACCCTCCATTGTGAATTGATCGATGATAACGCTGGTGGAGTAAGGGATTTCTTCCCCCAACAGGCGAAACAGTTTTTCTCGAACCAGTTCAGCGGCAATAAATCGCTCACTGCGATCCGTGACTTTATCTTCATCGAACAATGGCGGGTTTTGCGGCAAATACGACCGGACTGTGCGTATCAGGTCCGGTAGTTGTGTTCCTTTCTCCGCGCTCAACGGAATGATCGCCGCGAATGCGTATTCCTTTGCCATTTTTTCAAGAAATGGAAGCAGCTGGGATTTGTCGGTCAGCCGGTCTACCTTGTTGATGGCGAGGATTACAGGTTTGCCCGCCCTATCCATGACGGGCAAGAGTTTTGCCACGAGCTTGTCACGATCATCGAAACGCAACGCTTCGATCACCAGTATTATCACATCCACATCCCGCAAACTCTGGATAACGCTTCGGTTCATCGCGCTATTCAAACGATTCGTATGCTGCGTCTGAAAACCGGGAGTGTCGACAAAAATAAACTGGGATTGTGCATCGGTGAGAATGCCGTTGATGCGATGACGGGTGGTCTGCGATTTTTTTGAAGTAATGCTGACCTTCTGGCCGACCAGATTATTGAGCAGTGTGGATTTTCCGACGTTGGGGCGCCCTACGATGGCGACATAGCCGCTACGATAATCAGGATTGGTGGTCATCGCTGAGAGCAATCGGTGGAAAACAATGAGGTTGTCATGAGAAAAATAGTAGGAATTCTTCGTTTCATCCGCAATCGCCTAATCTTGTGAGTAGAGCTGCTCATAGGCTTGTTTAGCTGCTTCCTGCTCGGCGCTGCGGCGAGAGGCGCCTGCTCCCACCGTGCGAATGGGTAGTTTCGGAACCACACATTCCACTTGAAATTGCTGCTGGTGAGCTTCACCCGTGGTAGCGATAACAGAATATTGCGGAAGGGCCTGCCTGCGGCCCTGGAGATATTCCTGCAAGAGCGTTTTGGGATCTTTGCCCAGCGTCTGCGGATCCAGTCCGTGCAGCAGGGGTGTGAAAAGGCTAACGACGACTTTCTCGGCTTCCGCAAAACCTCCATCAAGATAAATTGCTCCCAGCACCGCCTCCAGCGTATCGGCGAGAATCGAGGGGCGTCGATCCCCGCCGCTTTTGAGTTCCCCCTCGCCAAATCTGATCAGCCCTCCCAATTCAAGCGTTTGCGCTAATTCGGCCAGCGCCTGCTGATTGACAAGATTGGCCCGCACCCGCGATAAATTACCCTCGGTAAGGTCGGGGAAATCCCTGAATATCAACCCGGCGACCGCGCAGTTGAGCACGCTGTCGCCAAGGAACTCAAGGCGCTCATTGTGCGGCAGGCTATGGCTGCGGTGAGTCAGCGCCTGATACAGCAGCTTCGGATGATTGAAGGAATAGCCGATTTTTCGGCAAAGTATATTGCTGGCCATCTACTGATAAGCGACAGAGATTCTAAAATTAAATATTCCGGGCAGGCTCATTCGCCAACCTGTCCACCCGCGGGATTCAGGCTGAAGACTAAAGAGGTAACGCGACATGATTGGTTAGACGTTTTTGTTTCCCGCTATTTAATGGATAATCCAATGCGGCTCAGGTCGCTGAAGTTCCACCAGATCATGAATGCCTTGCCGACAATATTGCGTTCCGGGACAAATCCCCAGTATCGGCTGTCGCTGCTACTATCGCGGTTGTCGCCCATGGTGAAATAATTTCCGTCAGGCACCTTGCAGGTAAATCCGCTGTCATTGTAAGAGCAATTTTCGCGTTGCGGGAACGGATGCACCCCGGCAACATGCATATCGGGAACTTCCGGGTTGATAAGGACATTATAGCTTTGCTCGTCCAGTGATTCGCGAAAGCGCCGGCTATAAACGTAATTCAGACCGGATTCTATGTAGGTGTACTCGCCATCCGGTTCCATCTTCACTGGGATATTATTAATACTCAGCTGTTTATTACGATAAGTGACAGTGTCTCCCGGTACGCCGATGATGCGTTTGATGTAGTCCATCGACGGATTCTCGGGGTAACGGAACACCATCACTTCGCCTCGCTTGGGCTCGTTTATGTCCATTATCTTGGCATTCGCGACCGGCAGGCGGATGCCATAGGTGTACTTGTTGACCAGGATAAAGTCCCCCACCAGTAGAGTCGGAATCATCGAGCCCGATGGGATCTTGAAAGGTTCCACCAGGAAAGAGCGCAAAAAGAATACGATAAGAATGACCGGAAAAAAACTTTTCGGGTACTCCACCCACCACGGGCCTTGGGCCTCCGGCGCACGGTGGCGTCTTAGCGCGAAGCGATCAAGCAACGAAATACCGCCGGTAATTACCAGCAATACCAGCATGATGAGAGGAAAATTCATTCCTTATTCCTTCTTCTTTATATGGATGATGTCCGGTGCCGCACTGACTCGCTACTTATCGCCCACCTGCAAAATTGCAAGAAAAGCTTCCTGCGGAATCTCAACGTTGCCGACTTGCTTCATTCGCTTTTTCCCCGCTTTCTGTTTTTCCAATAGCTTGCGTTTACGGGAAATGTCGCCGCCATAGCACTTGGCGAGTACGTTTTTTCGCAATGCCTTGATACTTTCCCTGGCGATGATGTGTGCGCCAATGGCGGCTTGTACCGCGATATCGAACATTTGCCGCGGAATCAGTTCTCGCATTTTTTGCGCGAGTTCCCGTCCCCGGTATTGACTATTGGCGCGATGCACGATCAGCGAGAGCGCATCCACTTTTTCGCTATTGATGAGGATGTCCAGTTTGACCAGATCGGAAGCGCGAAACTCTTTGAATTCATAATCCAGCGAGGCATAACCGCGGCTGGTGGATTTTAACTTGTCAAAAAAATCCATGACAACTTCATTGAGCGGCATTTCGTAGGTCAGCATCACCTGCCTGCCCATATATTGCATATTTTTCTGTATCCCGCGCTTGCTGATGCAAAGCGTAATGACCGATCCTACATATTCCTGTGGAACGAGTATGGTGGCGGTAATGATCGGTTCGCGGATTTCCTCTATTTTGGAGAGATCGGGCATTCTCGATGGATTGTCAATTTCCATTATCGTTCCGTCGCGCATCACTATCTGATATATCACTGTGGGCGCGGTGGTGATGAGGTCCATGTCGTATTCACGTTCCAGCCTCTCTTGCACGATATCCAGATGCAGCAGGCCGAGAAAGCCGCAGCGAAAACCAAAACCCAGCGCTTGCGACGTCTCGGGCTCATATTGCAGGGATGAATCGTTGAGTTTGAGTTTCTCCAGCGCATCGCGCAAAGCATCGTACTGGTTGGATTCCACCGGATAAAGTCCGGCGAATACCTGGGGTTTTATTTCTTTAAAACCGAGCATCGGCTGGGCGGCGGGACGATCCGCCAAGGTTACGGTATCGCCCACTTTGGCGGATTTCAATTCTTTGATGCCGGAGATGATGAAGCCGACTTCGCCGGCACTCAGCGATTCCCGGTTTTTCGATTTGGGCGTGAACACACCGACCTGCTCACACAGGTGAACAGCTTTGCTGGCCATGAGCAATATTCTGTCCCTGGGCTTGAGTATCCCATCCAGTACCCGCACCAGCATGACTACGCCGACGTAATTATCAAACCACGAATCGATAATCAGCGCTTTCAGCGGCGCGGCGAGGTCCCCCTTCGGTGCGGGAATGCGTGCGATGACCGCATCCAGAATATCTTCCACCCCCACGCCGGTTTTGGCGCTGGCGTGCAGCGCATGCTGGGCATCTATGCCGATGATGTCTTCTATTTCCTTGATTACGCGCTCCGGTTCGGCGGCGGGCAGATCAATCTTGTTCAATACCGGCACCACTTCCACACCCTGTTCGATCGCGGTATAGCAATTGGCAACGGTCTGGGCTTCCACGCCTTGTGACGCATCCACTACCAGGAGTGCGCCTTCGCAGGCGGCGAGAGAGCGAGATACCTCGTAGGAAAAATCCACGTGCCCGGGCGTGTCGATCAGGTTCAGCAAATATACCTTACCATCGCGCGACTTATACTCCAGGGCGGCGGTCTGAGCTTTGATGGTAATTCCGCGCTCGCGCTCCAGGTCCATGGAATCCAGCACCTGCGCCTCCATCTCGCGGTCTGAAAGGCCCCCGCATAAATGGATGATGCGATCCGCCAGGGTGGATTTACCATGGTCGATATGGGCAATGATGGAAAAATTACGAATGTTTTGCATCAGGGGTCAGAGGCGGGATAATCAAAAAAGGTGGTGGCCGGGCGGCGCGGGAGACAACTAAAAAGGGCACATGCTGTGCCCTTTAAAAAGCTTGTGGCTCAACCCCCGCAAGTTCTGCCCCTATCCGGCAGCCCTGTTTTAATCAAGAAGTCCGCATTTTAGCGAATTTTGGCGAAATAAGCATCTAGCAACCCGCCGGATTTTAAAGGAAATCAGCAAAAGCATCTGGCCGATCCACATTTTGCCGCTTTTTCAGGCAATGGATCCGGCAATTGGCTTGGATGAGATACGCGAATTTACTCGCAAACCCGTCATTATTGCGCGATCTGGGGAAGTATCCGGGCTAGCGCGGCAGGATCAAAATAATAATGACAAATTTCCTGTCCTCCCGACATCAATACGGGGACGCGTTCGCCATAACGTGACTTAAGATCGGCGTCGCTGTCCACATCCACCACATCGAAGTGGAAAGAAAGCCGCGCCTGCAATTCCCGCAGGGCGGCTATCATGTCATGGCAAAGATGGCAATGTTCCCGGCTGTACACAACCAGTTTCACCGGATCGGGAGCAGGCACGCTACTTATTGTCGCCATTGAGTTTCATCGTGATGAAAGTCGCGGTATCGCCGCGCCTTACCAATATCGCGATGTTGCGCCCCTTCTCAACTTTGTTGAGCAGTTGATTGAACTGTTCGACTGTTTTGACGCCCTGGTTATTAATGCTGAGGATCACGTCACCCGGGCGAACGCCGGCACGGCTGGCGATGCCTGGCACCATATCCTCCACCAGCAGGCCGTTTTCTATCTCCAGCTGTTGCTTTTGCTCGGTGGTAAGTTCGCTCAGGCTCAGTCCAATACGATTGGCTGTGTCGGCTGCCTTGCCCCGCTTACCGCCGCGACCCCCAACTCTCTCCTCTGGTGCGACTTCGTCCACCGCTACCGTCAGTTCTTTGGTGGAGCCATTCCGCCATACCTGCACCTGTACCTTCGATCCCGGTTTGGTGGAGCCCACGATACGCGGCAAATCACCCGAGGCGTTTACGGGTTTGCCGTCGAATTTCAGAATGACGTCTCTTGCTTCGATGCCCGCCTTATCCGCGGGCCCATCCTTTTGCACCGATGCAACCAGCGCGCCATTGGGTTTGGGCAATCCGAAGGATTCCGCGAGTTCCTTGGTCACCTCCTGGATCAGTACGCCAATTCTGCCGCGGCTCACCTTGCCGTGGGCGATCAACTGGCTCGAAATATCCGTGGCTACATCAATGGGGATGGCGAATGACAATCCCATGAAGCCGCCGGTACGGCTGTAAATTTGCGAATTGATACCTACCACTTCACCTTTCATGTTGAATAGCGGACCCCCGGAATTACCCGGATTAATCGCCACATCAGTCTGAATAAACGGCACGAAATTCTCTTGCGCCAGCGAACGCCCTTTAGCGCTGACGATGCCGGCGGTTACGCTGTTCTCAAATCCGAAAGGCGAGCCGATTGCCACCACCCATTCGCCAACCTTGAGCTTGTTTGGATCGCCTTGTGTCACCTTGGGCAAACCGGTGGCATCGATTTTGAGGAGCGCTATATCGGTCTTGCGGTCGGCTCCGATCAGCTTGGCGCGGAATTCGCGCTTGTCGGTAAGCTTAACGGTAATTTCCTCGGCGGAATCCACGAGGTGTGTGTTGGTCAGGATGTAGCCGTCCGAAGTAATGATGAAGCCCGAACCCATTGACTTTGATTCGAAATCCTTGGGAGCGCCATGGGGGGGCATGTAACGGCGAAAAAATTCAAAGAATGGGTCATCTTCCGGAATATTCGGCATGCCCGGGAAACCCCGGTTACCGGGCATGCTGGGCGCTTGTACGGTACTGATATTCACCACGGAGGCTCCCTCTTTCTCAACCATAGTGGTGAAATCAGGCAATACTTGTGTTTGTGCCGAGGCGGCGGTAGACAATCCAAACAGCGCCACCAGAATATATTTAGCTATCATTTTCCACCTTTGTTAAGGACACATAAACAATATGAACAATTTGGGATATGGTCAACCAAGTCTTTTTCAACCTATCATACCGAACGGCCATCATGCAAGTTTGCTGGAAATGGAATTCCAAATGGATTTAGGTTTATATCGGCTTTAAACAAATAAACCAATATGCACTGCGATAATTTAGTGGGATGCTGTCTCTCGACCGAGGCTCGAGGCGGGACAGGCAAAATATCCGTCCCTATCCATTGCTGCGTAATCCGGCTCTTATTTCACTTTATGGGTGACTACCGAGTCGCCAATCTGCATCACGGTGGCCGGGGGTACCTCCCCCACCGTCGTCACGATGTTGCCCGCCACGGTACGGCTGTAAATATTGATTGCGCCGCGGCTGCGGTAGAGTCCTTCAACCGGCGGGGACACTTGGCCGGATACCGGTTCAATGAACACCGACACGGCGGCAAGACCGTCCGACAGCGCAATATGGCCCACCGGCATTGGTTTGCCGGAAAGATTGCGCTTCATTTCAATAACCTTTTTAAACCCTGGTGGTGGATCTTTGATCTGCCAGCCGAGTTTGCCGCTTCCCACGGTGGACGATACCAGATTGATTGTTCGCCATTCGGCGGCTTTCGCCGCATATTTGGATTTCAATAGTTCCTTGTCTATATCACCGCCGATTTTCAACTGGGTAAAAACAAATTGTTCCACCACGCGATCCTTATCCATTACCGCGGCTTTCAGTAGCACACCGGTACGGGTATCCACCCACCATTTGTGGCCATAGCGTTTATCGTCCCTGGGTTCCAGTTCAATTATCTGACACGCGTGATCGCTGACGCGCTCCTGTCCGCCTACCTTGACAATATAGCTATCATCGAGATTGCTCAACGGCTGGGGTAGCAATGCGGGAAAAACTTTCTGCAACCAGCGTTTCTCGGTCACAACAGTCTTGTTATCCGGAATATAACATCTCATCTCATCGTTATTGCGAACGATTTCCTGCGGGGCGCCATCCAGCACTTCGCTTTTTTCATGTTCGCCTTCCGCATCCACCAGGTGGATAATGCGAGACGTTTCAATATGATTGCCGGACGAGTAAACGAAAGTACCGATATAGTTATACTGGCGAGGCGCGGCAGCGATCTTTTGTAGCCATTCAAGTGCCTGGGGGGAGGAGCGCGACGGGTGTTGCGCGAATACGGGCTGTATGATGCCGGATAGCACCACCAGGGCAGCCAGTGCTACCCGTGTCATCTGGCAGATTGTTCGCGCGATTCAGCGACCGTGCGCATATAGGGTGCTACGCCATGCATCGCGGTACTAGGCGAAAATTGACCATGCGCCAACAGGTAATCGTTAATTTGAGCGGAGGCGGGCGCTGAAACCGAAATGACGGGAATTGTTTGCGCGGCGGTTGCCGTTGCCTGAGGAACTGACTGATTTGCTGTCAAGGTTGCGGGAGCCGGCTTGCTGGCCGCCAGATTCTCCGGTGACCGATCCGCCGTCTGCAGACTTATCCATCCGACCACGGCTACCGCCGCCACCGAAGCTGCGACCGCATAGGCTTTGGTCTTGTGCCTCGCAGTCTGAGGGTGGGGCGCCAGCACGGTCGGTTCCCCAGCCAATCTTGCACTTACGCGCCGCGCGATATGTGCGGACCTCGCCTCGGGCCGCCCCATGGCATCGCCGATCAGATGATAAACTGCCCATTCGTCGCGTAATTCCTCTGTTTTCTTGAGTTGGGCGATTATACTGGCCGCATCTTCCTGATCCAGTTCACCATCCATCAATGCCGATATTTGACTTTTCATCCTACCACCTCTTATCTTTACCGGTCCCCAATAGGGGCCGTAGTTTTTCCGCTATCGCTTCACGCGCACGAAATATGCGTGATCGCACCGTACCGATGGGGCAGTTCATGATGACTGCAATTTCCTCATAACTCAGCCCCTCAATTTCTCTCAATGTAATTGCCGTACGCAATTCCTCAGGTAATTCTTCCAGGGTCTGATTAACCGTTTGAGCGATCTGCTTGCTGGTAAGTTCGCTTTCCGGCGTATTCATTTCCCGCAACTGGCTGGCTTCCTCGAAGCCTTCAGCATCTTCGGCATCAAATCCGTTACTGGTGGTCGGCGCCCGCCGCCCTTGAGCCACCAGAAAATTCTTCGCGGTATTAATACCAATCCTGTACAACCAGGTATAAAACGCGCTATCACCCCGGAACGATGGTAACGCACGATAAGCCTTGATGAAGGCTTCCTGGGTCACATCCTCCACCTCGGCGGCATCGCGAATGAATTGCGACAGCAAACGCGCCAGTTTGCGTTGATACTTGACCACCAGCAGATCGAACGCCTGTTTATCACCACGTTGCGCGCGTTCCACCAACTGCTGGTCGATTTCCCGGTCACCCATCCCGCCTGACCCCTGAATATTATGATTGGTATTGGATTGCTACGTTTATGACATAGCTGTCCAAGTATACCCGTTCAAGGGTCATCGGGGAATTACACACAAGATGCACCGCACCTGGTCTGTAGCAAGAGACAGCGGGCAGTATAAATTAGTTCACTCGAAAACATGGTTATTATCCTGAATCTGGCGGACTCAACGAAAAAATAAAATTCAAGTGGAGCAAAAACATGACCTGTCATGGCGCTTAACGGAACGATGAGATGAGAAATGGGTGGTCAACCGCCGGACTCACTCAAAAGGTGAGCCTCAAATGGCACAGGAAATCTTTATGAATCATATAACTAAACTCGTAAATGAGCGGTCAACTACCGGATTTGGGATTATGTAAAGAATGGATGAAAGCGCCAAGCCTGCGATGAGTCTGTTATGATTTCCCGCTCTCACGAAAGATCATCCATGCAAACCCAGGCACCCCAACTTCATTTCGATACGCTGATAATCGGCAGTGGCCTGGCGGGCCTCACCCTTGCACTTAATCTGGCGCAAAGCAAGAAGGTGGGCCTTATCACAAAAAAGGCCCTGCTGGACGGTGCCAGCGGCTGGGCTCAGGGGGGGATCGCCGCGGTATTGTCGGAAGAGGATTCGCCCGAGATTCATATCCGCGATACGCTGACGGCGGGCGCGGGTCTGTGCAACGAGGAGGTGACCCGTTACGTGGTGGAAAACGGCCCGCGGGCCATTCAGTGGCTGATCGGCCAGGGAGTGCCATTCACCCGCGATCAGGACCACGAAACAGGGTATCACCTGACGCGGGAAGGGGGTCATAGCGTGCGAAGGGTGATTCATGCGGCGGATGCGACCGGACAGGCCGTGCAACTGACCCTGACCGAAAAAGCGCGCACGCATCCCAATATCACGGTGCTTGAGCACCATGTCGCGATCGATCTTATTACCAGCGCAAAACTGGGCCGCGCCGATAAAAGCAGCAACTGCTGCCATGGTGCCTATGTGCTGGACAGCGCGGCGGGCAAGGTTTATACAATCGGCGCTAATAGCACCGTACTGGCCACAGGTGGCGCCGGCAAGGTTTATCTCTACACCACCAATCCCGATACTGCCACCGGCGATGGTATTGCCATGGGCTGGCGCGCGGGCTGCCGCGTGGCCAACATGGAATTCGTCCAGTTCCATCCCACCTGCCTTTATCATCCACACGCCAAATCGTTTCTCATCAGCGAGGCGGTACGCGGTGAAGGCGGCCTGCTTAAACTTCCCGATGGCTCGCGCTTCATGCCGGGGCACGACGCGCGCGCGGAACTTGCGCCGAGAGATATCGTTGCTCGCGCCATTGATTTCGAAATGAAGAAACGCGGGCTCGATTGCGTTTATCTTGATATTTCTCACAAGCCCGCGGATTTCCTTAGGGATCACTTTCCCAATATTTATAACCGCTGTCTGGAATTCGGCATCGATATCACCCGGCAGCCCATCCCCGTCGTACCCGCCGCGCACTATACCTGCGGCGGAATCGTTACCGGATGGAATGGCAAGACGGATCTGGAAAATCTCTATGCGATTGGCGAAACTGCCCATACCGGCCTGCATGGTGCCAACCGGCTGGCGAGCAATTCGTTGCTCGAATGCCTGGTATTCGGTCAGGCGGCCGCCGAGGACATCGTCGGCCAGCCTTCCCAACCCGGCATGGAATTGCCGCAGTGGGATGAAAGCCGCGTCACCAATGCCGACGAAGAAATCGTCATCTCGCACAACTGGGATGAACTGCGCCGTTCTATGTGGAGCTATGTCGGTATTGTCCGTACCACCAAGCGCCTGCAGCGCGCGCAGCATCGTATCCAGTTGCTGCATGAGGAAATCAATGAGTATTACGCCAACTTTCGTGTCACCAGCGATTTACTGGAACTGCGCAATCTGGTGGATACCGCTGATTTGATCGTGCAAAGTGCCATGCTGCGCCATGAAAGCCGCGGCCTGCACTACAGCCGGGATTATCCAGAGCTGTTGCCGGAAGCGCGGGATACGGTGTTGAAACGACAGAACTGAGATAAAAGCTGCGGTATTGCTTAAGTAACGTAACCTATGCACAAGTCCCTGATTTTGCCGTAACCCACCTGCCGTAACCCACCTTTGGGCAGCTCTGATTTAATGAGAAAAGTAGTGATGGTGCTACACGATTTTGCACGGAATGACAGCATCTTCGTCGTAAGAGTAGACTGCGCATAATCGGTGATATCCGTCCGCCACGATAGTTTTTTCGTTGACTGAATCTCTTATCAGAAGGAGGGGCGATAACTTCTCTTCCAATTTTATTTTCTGTTGATCTTTTTCAACATGAGCGTTGCTTACCCCGAGCAATGATAAATTAGACGCCCTGAAAATATCTTTTGCTTTGAACTTCGATATCGGCGCGCGTTTCAATTTATCCGCATGAGTGGCGGCTGTCCGTTCATCGTAGAGCAGGCACAGGTAAGATAGCGCTGCTTGATAGTCGTGCGTTTCTGGTTCGCTCAACCACTTGATTTCGACCTTCTTCGACATTTTCAGCTCGCCCTTGCATTTCTTGATTCGAAAACCATCATCGTTTTCCATATGTTAGCGTCATTCTAGTCGCTACTCTATAGCGGTGGATATTGATATAGAAGTGTGAGTGACTGCCAACTAAAAAGCGGTTTTTATCAGGCCGCCTTCGGCACGAATAGATGAACCATTAATTATTGAGGCGCGCTCGCTGACCACAAAAGTTACCACATCCGCAACTTCAGCAGGATTGATAAGGCGCGCGATCAAAGAGCTCGGACGGTTGTTCGACATAAATTTTATCT
>JBDSSX010000073.1:0-2211 GCA_039928555.1 Nitrosospira sp.
CAAACCGCATCGAACTTTTCCTCGGTCATGGTTAATCCGGTCAAGGCGCCGACGTATAACCGGCACTTTGTGGTAAACGGGGCGAATCTGGCTGCGGGCGGGCAGCAATTGGGTTCTATTGTCTCCACCGACCTGCTCAAACTGGCGCATCTGGATGCGCTTCGCAAGCGGCTTGACGATATGGATCAGCCCTTGCAATCAGTGAAGCTGGCCGGGGATCGTGCCGCACAGACCGCAAAGATGTGGATATTTCTTGCCACGCCAAACCAGTATTCGGTGCTGCTGACCGAAGGCTCGTTGCGCGCATTTCAGCAAAACGCCGTGAATCGCGCGGCTTATCTGGACACGCGCCATCCACTGTTTGCGGGTGAAGCCGGTATGTGGAACGGCATTCTGGTGATAAAGAATGAGCGCGCCGTCCGTTTCTTGCCTTCCGAGCCCACCAAGATCGTTACCGCCGCCAATGCCGCCACCGCAACTGAAACCGATCAGGCCGTTAACGCCGCATTGACCGCCGGTTATGCTGTGGAACGCGGTCTGTTGCTCGGTGCGCAAGCGCTTGGCATCGCCTACGGCAAAACAAAAATCAGCGGCATGCAATTCGGCTGGAAAGAGCACTGGTACAACTTCGAAAGCAACCTGGAAGTCATGGGTGAGAAGGTGTGCGGGCACATGAAAACGCGTTTCTCCACCGATGATGGCACAGGCACGAAAGTCCCGACCGACTTTGGTGTGATCGCGGTCGATTCCGCGGTGCCGCTGTAATCCATAAACCCGAATCCAGCGGTCGATCGCTCATCTTTTTGGTGAGTTTGCTATAACTGCCGGATTCAGGATAACAAACAATATCGGGGCTCTGGTCCCGCTTTCAACCCAGATGATCCATAGGACGCGAGATGATGGCGAGGCAGGTTGCGAGACAGTTTTGCCGGTTGGGAGAAGTCCATAGCCTGGTCTATGGACGCCGAGCCAGCGGCAAAAACGGCAGCGAAAATGGCCGCAAACTGACTGCCAGCGCTCGCGTAGGCTCGGAGAGCCCCCTAATGGATTATCTGGGTTTGAAGCGGTATTTGAAATGGAAAGAGCCACAAGCAGAATCAATCGAAAATTTAAATTCCGTCTTTTCTCGATACCCGCTGCCGGCGTGTCTCAAACAAGCAGATACCAGCGCTGACTGAAACATTCAGGCTCTCCACGCTACCCAGCATGGGAATGGAAACAAGTTGGTCACAGGTTTCGCGCGTAAGCCGGCGCATGCCTTTCCCCTCCGCACCCAGTACCCAGGCAATTGGCCCATCCAGTCTGGCGCAGTCAAGATCACTGTCCGCGTCGGCAGCGGCGCCCACCACGGCTATACCTCGCTGTTTCAATTCTCGTAAGGTACGAGCCAGATTGGTTACGGAAATGTACGGCACGGCGTCGGCGGCACCGCTCGCCACTTTGTGCACCGTGGCCGTGAGTCCAACGGCACGGTCTTTTGGCGCAACGACAGCGTGAACACCAAAAGCATCCGCCACTCGCAGGCAAGCACCCAGATTATGCGGATCCTGGATGCCGTCCAACACTAAAAGTAATGCCGGTTCAGCAAGCGTGTCGAGCACATCTTCGATATCCACATGGCTGCGGGACGCATCTATATTTGCCGCCACGCCCTGATGACGGGCATTACCGGCCATCGCCGCAAGCCTTGTCTGGTCGCAGGAGATCAATCGGATACTTTGCACTTCGGCGAATTTTGCCAAATCACGCGCACGCTGGTCGCGGCGAGTAGAATCAAGAAAAATTTCTTTGATGCTGCCGGGATTCTGCCGCAGGCGACTGGTAACCGCGTGGAAACCGAATATAAGGCGGACATTAGACATTTTCTGAACACGTGTTGTAGGTGGACCGGTGGAGTGTGGCTTTCCATCCTGATTGATTTAGCCCCGGATGTTTCGTAAATTCGCGTGATGATTGGGCAGGATTTTGTTTTGCAGGGAGATTTTGTGAAAGAGTGGCGTAGTTATTCATACGCCGATTGAACAAAATTTCCATGCGATACAAAAGACCAGCAAGGACGCGCGAATTTATGAAACATCCGGGTTAGGTCGAATCCTTGTCACCATTTCCAGCCAGTACAAAATCGATCTTGCTGGATTCCAGATCCACCCGCACCAGCTTGACCCTGAGTCGATCGCCAAGACGGTAGCGCTTGCCACTGCGCTCGCCCAG
>JBDSSX010000074.1:0-3126 GCA_039928555.1 Nitrosospira sp.
TCCGGGCGAGTTCGCTTAACTACCATGATTACGCGGTGGTCAGCGGCATGTGGGCGCCGTCAGTGCCTCGCATTCCCATGTCGGATGGAGCGGGGGAGGTCATCGCGGTGGGTGAGGGAGTGACTGACTTCGCAACAGGCGATCACGTCGTCAGTACTTTCTCTCCCACCTGGCTGGACGGTGAACCTGAGGTTGAGAGCATGGAGACCGTTCCGGGCGACGGCATTGATGGCTTCGCGCGCCAGCAGGTGACAATGCCGGCGACCGCATTCACTCATGCACCGAAGGGTTACAGTCACGCGGAAGCGGCGACACTTACCTGCGCGGGAGTGACAGCCTGGCGGGCATTGATGGTGGACGGCGCATTGAAACCGGGCGAGACCGTACTGGTTCAGGGCACCGGCGGCGTTTCAGTATTCGCTTTGCAATTCGCCAGGATAGCAGGGGCGACGGTGATTGCCACATCGTCGAGCGATGAGAAACTCGCCCGGCTTGAAGCGCTGGGTGCGGATCACCTCATCAACTACCGTAAAGATGAGAACTGGGGTGATTCGGTACGCCGATTGACAGGAGGACGCGGTGTCGATCATGTCATTGAAGTAGGCGGACCCTCAACGCTGGCACAGTCCATGGTGGCGGCGCGTGTCGGCGGACACATCGCGGTGATCGGCATTCTTTCCGGTGTGACAGGGACGCTGCCGTTGCTTTCCGTTTTGACACGGCAGTTGCGCTTGCAGGGGTTGGTCGTTGGCAGCCGCCGCCACCAGATGGATATGATTCGCGCGATTGACGCCACCGGGTTGCGGCCAATAATTGATCGTCATTTTCCTCTGGAGGAAATCGTCGATGCTTTCCGCTATCAGGAAACCAACCGGCACTTCGGCAAGATATGTCTCGATATCTGAGCGCTCCGATGATTTTGTTATCGTAGAAAAAATGAGAAAAGAAATTGTCGTCATAGGAGGCGGTTTTGCCGGGATAAACCTGGTGAAGCATCTGGCCGATGAGGCGAATTTCCATGTCACGCTAGTCGATATGAATAATTATAATTTCTTTTCTCCGCTTCTTTATCAGGTGGCCACGGGTTTTCTGGATGTATCCAATATCTGTTATCCCTTTCGCAAACTGTTCCATGACAAAAAGAACATAAGTTTCCGTTTGGGCAGCCTGCAAAAGATTATTCCCGAAGAAAATAAGGTGCGTTTGTCCACTGGCGAGTTGGCTTACGATTACCTCGTTCTTGCCACCGGCACCGAGAGTAATTATTTCGGTATGGAAAACATCCGCAAGGCCGCGCTCCCCATGAAAACGGTGGATGATGCCATAGAAATACGAAATTACGTCCTGCAAAAAATGGAAGAAGCCACCATTGCGACTGACGAAGCGGAAAAGAGGAAACTCACCACCGTCGTAATAGCCGGTGGCGGACCCACCGGTGTCGAGATCGCGGGCATGCTGGCGGAGATGCGCAAGAGTATCCTGCAAAAGGATTATCCTGAATTAGCCGGCCATAAAGCGCATATCTACCTGGTGGATGGCGCGCCCGCGTTATTGACGTCAATGAGCGGGCGATCACAAAAATATACCCACGACACATTGGTGAAAATGCGCGTGGAAGTGCGGCTGAACACTCAGGTAAAAGATTATATAAACGATACAGTGATCTTTGCCGATGGAGAGTCCATCCAAACCAAAATCCTGTTCTGGACTGCAGGTGTTACCGCAAGGGTATTCGAGGGCATGCCGCCGGACAGTTATGGACGAGGCAACCGGTTGCTGGCGGATGAATATAACAAGGTGACCGGAACGCGGAATATCTATGCTATCGGCGACACCTGTTTGCTGACTTCCGATGAGAACTTCCCCCAGGGACACCCCCAACTGGCACAAGTAGCGCTTCAGCAGGGTAAAAACCTGGCTGATAATTTTATTGCCTCATTGCATGACAAGTCATTAAAGCCATTTATCTATCATGACAAAGGGTCCCTTGCTATTATCGGAAGAAGCAAAGCGGTGGCGGATCTCCCTAATCCCCGAATCCACTTCAATGGATTGATGGCGTGGGTAACGTGGCTCTTTGTCCATCTTTTTTCCTTGATTACCTATCGCAACAGACTCATGACAGTGGCTAATTGGGCGGTGGCTTTTTTTACAAGGGATCAGTCCTTGAGAATGATTGTCAGGGCAAGGCCGGTGCGGAAGGAGTAGTCGTTAGCGTGCCTCTCTTCTTTGGTGATCAGTAATATGGTGCAACGTGATTTCTTGGAATATTTTCCGATTATATTGGGTGCAATTCGTCCCCGCTTTCTGCATTTCCCCAAAAAATGTTCTATATTGAAAAGTTGGTAAAAGAAATCAAGTTTGGAAGTCATGGCAAAGGCGGGTGGGGGCTTGAGTGAAAGTCCGATCGTTCATTTTATCCGGGGGGGAAAATGGTTGGTGACGGAAAATCGGTAATCCTGTCGTTTGATGATGGGCCAGCGCCGGTGAGTGCGCTGGAAAGCATTCTGCAAACGTTGAAGACGAATGAAATCAAGGCGGAATTTTATGTTCTCGGCGGCGAGGTGAGACAGTATCCCGATGCGGCGAGGATGATCGTCCGCGAGGGGCATGATATCCAGAATCATTCCTGGAGCCATCCGGATCTCGCGAGGGCGACCGAGCAGAATGTGCGATCGGAACTGGAAAATACCCAGAATATCATCGCCGATATCACCGGGGCGACGCCAACGAAAATCCGCCCGCCGTATGGGGCGGGAGTCTTTCGTGGAAACCTCGATCCGGAGCTGGTCGAAGTCGCCCGTGAGCTGTCGTTGACCATCGTCACTTGGGATATCGATACCGAGGATTGGAAAGCGCCGAAAGGGCTGGGCTCGGAAAAGATAAGAAATATCGAAACACAGTTCACGCAACAGTGGCGCAAGACTTCGTTCAATATACTTATGCACGTACAACCGGCGACGGCCAGGGATCTGCCTGCCTTTATCTCGCAGCTGGAGGAATGGGGTTTCACCATCGCGGAACCATGATTGATGGTAGTAGCGCTAGGCCGGGGGGCCGCTGTTCCGTTTGTATTCGTGCTGTTATTTGTATGGTTATGGAGCCCGGCGATAGGTTTTGCGCAGG
>JBDSSX010000075.1:0-12183 GCA_039928555.1 Nitrosospira sp.
ATTGACCAGGCGTTATAGCGATGTAGCGTACTACACAGCTGTGGATAAGTCGACCAGACTGGGATGGCTGGTACCTCCTGTTGATGTTGTTGAGCGTAATGGCAAGGGATCAGAAATCAGCAGGTTCCTCCGATGGTGAGGCGCGTTTCGCTCTCTCCCGATCCTTGATGCGATCCCTGGCGGTTGCGCTGCTCTGCTTGAAGCGGAATGATTCGTTACCGGTTTCGACGATATGGCAATGGTGAGTCAGTCGATCCAATAACGCGGTGGTCAGTTTGGCATCAATGAACACGCTACTCCATTCGGAGAAGGTCAGATTGGTTGTGATGATGACGCTGGTACGCTCATACAGTTTGGAGAGTAGGTGAAACAGCAATGCTCCACCTGCCTGTGAGAACGGCAGATAGCCCAGTTCATCCAGAATCACCAGATCCATCTGCATCAGACTAAGCGCCAGCTTGCCCTGCTTGCCCGCAGCCTTCTCCCGTTCCAGCGTATTGACCAAGTCCACCGTGGAGTAGAAGCGTACCCGTTTGCCGTGACACTGGATGCCTGCGACACCGATGGCCGTTGCCAAATGTGTTTTCCCGGTTCCCGTACCACCGGCCAGCACCACGTTCTGTGCGGCATCGGTAAACTCCATGGTGGCAAGCCGTGTAATGAGTTGCGCATCCACTTTGGATTGGCTGAAGTCAAAGCCTGCTAGATTACGGTGGACGGGGAACTTGGCAGCATTGACTTGATAGCGGATAGAGCGGATGGCCCGATCGGTGGATTCAGCTTCCAGCAAATGCCGCAGCAACCATACGGAAGGCTCCATCGAAGCGGTTGCACCGGTTGCCCCCTGACTTTGCAATTCGGCATAACTGTCTGCCATGCCATGCAATTTGAGTGCCTTGAGTTGGCTAATGATGTCAGACATGGAACACCTCCCGCGTGCTCAGGCTGTCGTAGCGCGCGGTATTTGCCAGTGGCTCCTCGGCGAGCTTCAGGCTGGTTTCCACCTGTTCCGGTAGCTTGGACTGATTGAGGCGTGTCAGCACATTTAGCACATGCTCGGCGCTGTGCACGCCGGATTCCAGCACCCATTCCACCGCCGCCAGCACGGCTTCAAGGCCATGAGACGGGACGGTGGCGAGCACTTTGGCCATGACCCGATCGCCTTGTTGGCGTTCACGCCGCCGCAGGGCGGCTTGCAGCTTTGCGAAGGGAGGCGGCATATCCGCAAACGGCGCGCCGTTACGCAACGCGCCGGGTTTGCGATCAATGAGCGGAATGTAGTGCTGCCAGTCATAGCTGACCTGGTCTCGATCGAACAAGCGTGCATGACAAGCCACCCGCACGTTCTCGACATACGCTTCGATCCGGTCCGGATAAAGATGGATCGCCACCCTGTGGTTGGCCAAATGGCAGGGTACGGAATAACGGTTGCGTTGTACGCTCACCAGACAGGTACTGGAAACGCGCGCCAGCACTTCGACATAGCCATCGAATGGGGTTGGCATGGGCATCAAATAGATCTGTTCCTGTTCGAGCACGTCGGCGACGCTAATGCCGCCATGCTCCGGATGCTGCACTCTCGACCACAAGGCGCGGCAGCGGGCTTCAAGCCAGGCATTCAATTCATCGAACGTGCTGAAACGCTGCTGCCTGGCATCCATCCAGATACGCCGGCGGGAGTCCTGCACGTTCTTCTCGACAATACCCTTCTCCCAGCCTGAGGCAACATTGCAGAAATCAGGGTCGAACAGATAGTGTGCCGCCATGGCAAAAAAGCGTGTATTGACGACACGACCGTTGCTTTTGGAGACCTTGTCCACGGCAGTCTTCATGTTGTCGTAGATGCCGCGCTTGGGAACACCGCCCAAAGCCGTGAAGGCTCGGGTGTGCGCATCGAATAACATCTCGTGGCTTTGCGTGGGATAGGCAGTAAGCCAGAATGCGCGGCTGGCACATAGCTTGGTGTGTGCGGCCAGAATCTTGCGGTGAATGCCGCCGATTACGAGCCATTCCTCGCTCCAGTCAAACTGAAAAGCTTCGCCCAGCTCAAACCTGAGCGGGACATATGCGGATTTGGCTCCGGCTGTGGCAGCCTGGTTGCGCCAGTTGCGGATGAAGTCAGTGACAATGGTATAGCCGCCACTGAAACCTTCCTTCTTTATGGCATTGAACAACCGCAATGCAGTACGCCGGTCTCGCTTGGGGCGGCGTGCATCGGCTTCCAGCGCCAGTAGCAGCTTGGGCTCAAACGGCGTCAGCTTGCCGCTGGCCTTTGCCCTCTGGTACTTGGCAACGGTTTCGTCTGGCGCCTTAAGCCATTTCTTGAGGGTGTTACGCGACAGACTCGTGCGTCGCTGAATTTCACTGACAGACAGATGCTCACGGAAAAACATCCGCCGGATCTTTGCATACATGACCATGGTAATCACCCCTTGTTTACTCCCGCTTAAATATTAAGCAGGATACGTGGATTACCTGGTCAAAATTCAACCGGCACAAACAGGCTTATCTGGTCAGTTTTAAACCGGCGTCAACAGACCGGATAGGTAGACTGCTTGGGAATCGGTCATTTCGCCCCCTTAATTAACCCGTTTTCCCACAGGTAGTTTTGCGTCTTAACGTAAGCCCTGAGCCATTCCGCAAATTTCTGCTCTCTACCAAAGTCATCAAGCATCATATGGGCCGCATGGCATAAACTTGCAAAGGCAAAATCGTGAGATTTGTGTCCATGCCCGCGTCCGAAAATATGGCTATCACTATGCGCCGGGTCGCATCCTTCCCAGCTACCACAGTTATGCGGGAACTCGGCAAAGCATGGGGATTTGTGGGCTAGGTCGAGCAGCTTTCGGTTTCGGTAAGTCATCAGAAGAACCCCACGATCTGGTTAACAACGCGGTCAATCTCTTCCCTATTTTTGTAGTTCTTGCAGACCTCGCGCAGGAGCACGTCCGCCACGGCGGAATACAGCCGCTCGAATTCAATATCATCCATGTTGGCAAAAGAGATTGACTGAGCCTTGAGTGTCATTCGCCCTTTCAAGTCGAACGTCTGGACGTAGTAGCCGGCGAGAATCGTGATGTCCTCGCGGAATTGTTCAAAGTTCTTTGCGACTTCCCTGCCCTTGTAGCTCTTACGCTTCCGATCAGGCTCCCAAGAATCAAATCCGAGGCTCAGCAAAGCAAAAAACTTTCTGTGAAATTTCCCGTTGCGGGGGATCGTCATTTCAGCCTGCGCTATCTCGCCAGGGGATAAATTCATCATCCTTCGCCAGAATGCACGCCAGGCGCGTTGGTCATCTTTGCTGGCGCCATCCACCGCACCGAACAGGAAGGCGCGCACACCTTCAAGCACGTTGCCGGTCGGCAATTCCATATTTGTGCGGCAGACGTTGATCTTGGCCATCAGAGCACCGTTACCTCGACCACTGCACGGGCAACTGTGGAGTAGCGTTTACGGACGGATAGCCCGACCGCCTGCTTGTCATCCCGCCAAACAATCTCGTTAAGTGCGTCAAAAATTTCCTTGATGCAGTTATCGAGCAGCCCACATCACGCCGAAAGAACGTAATCTCGGAACTATCTACGCCAAGTATCTCGCCTGGGCTCAAAATCGGGAGCAATCGGAATTGTCGCTTCGCACTCTACAAGACCGGGAGAAGTACTGGAAGAAATTACGACCCGTGTTCGCTGAGGCATCCATCGATCAATTGAAACCGGAACACATGATCCGTAATTTCGATCAGCGATCATCCAAAGTGTCCGCTAAAAAGGAAATAAAATTCTTTTCAGTGATATTCAACTGGGCGCGCGCAAGGGGATTCATGTCTACCGCCAATCCTGTTACCGGCACCACGAAGCAGATGAAGGTTAACGAATGCCGGGATATTTACGTCACCGATGAAATGGTTGCGATAGTCTACCAGTGCGCATCACCCGTGATTCAAGATGCAATAGACCTAGCCTACCTAACCGCGCAACGTCCAGCCGATGTGCTCAAAATGCGATGGGATCATATCAAGGACGGGGCGCTATGGGTTCAGCAAGGCAAAACTAAATCCAAATTGCAGATTGATATTGTCGGCGAACTTGCGGCACTTATTGATCGGATCAGATCCAGGGGCATTGTTGGCATGACCTTGTTGTCAGATCCTAAAGGCCAGCAGCTCAAGCACTCTGGTTATTTCCGGAGTCAGTTCAAGCTGGCGCGCGACCGGGCAGAGAAGCGCGCCGCGGAGTCAGGCATAGAGTTCAATCGCTTTCAGTTTCGGGACCTGCGTGCAAAAAGCGCTTCGGATATGGAAAGCATGGCGAATGCCAGAAAGCTACTGGGGGACGCAACCGAGTCGATGACTACCGAATACGTTCGTGCAAGGGTTGGGGAAAAGGTGTCACCAGTTTTACTGTCTGGCTATGCCAAGCGGGAAAAACCGTAAGAATGGCGAAAAAAATCAAAAATGGCGAAAAAAATTATTTGCCAATAATCATGTAAGCCACTGATTAATAATGGAGGCGGGGGTCGGAATCGAACCGGCGTCCACGGCTTTGCAGGCCGCTGCATGACCACTCTGCCACCCCGCCATTGTTGCGCACCCCGAATGGGTTGCATGACAATGCAACAGCAAAAACTGAAAAGGGAAAACGGATTTCAGCAAAAGCTCATGTCTGCGTATACATGGTCTCTGCTAAAAGAATCCATTTTCCCTGCAAACTGGAGCGGGAAACGAGGCTCGAACTCGCGACCCCAACCTTGGCAAGGTTGTGCTCTACCACTGAGCTATTCCCGCGAAAAACAATGCTGGCATTATAAGGATGCTGGGTTCTTTGTCAAGGAAAGGACATATAAGAGCATGGTTTAAATGGTTTCAACCATGCTTCAATGCCTGGGGAATCGCGACTTTCAGATAGTATCCCATTGACCACAGTGTCAGTATGGCGGCCAGATAGATCAACCACGTCCCTATTTTTTGCGGGTCGAAACTTTCACCTATTTTTTCATGATATAGCAGCAGCGGAATGGCTGCCATTTGCGACACCGTTTTTAATTTCCCCAGAAAAGAAACCGCCATACTTTTGCCTTTGCCAATTTGCGCCATCCATTCACGCAGGGCTGAAATGGTAATTTCGCGGCCAATAATGATAAAGGCAATAAGCGCATCAAGTCTGCTCAAGTAGACCAGCACGATCAATGCTGCCGCCACCATCAGTTTATCCGCCACCGGATCAAGAAACGCGCCGAAAGCTGAGGTCTGATTGAGTACTCTCGCAAGGTAACCATCCAGCCAATCGGTGATGGCCGCACCGGTAAAGATAATGGTGGCGATCAGATTCTGGTCGGATTGAGACAACCATGAGGGTGGAAAATAGAAAATGCCCACAAACAGCGGAATCGCAAGGATGCGCATCCAGGTAAGCACATTGGGCAGATTAAAAGGCATAAGGATCGGGATATGCCATTAAAGGGGTAATCTAAAAAACGCCCAAATGCAGGACGGGCAGCCAACCAGCGGGTTGCGATTCAATGCAATTCCTTGTAAACCTTCTCGGCCAGAGCACGGCTGATTCCTTCAGCCTGCTGCAATTCTTCGATACTTGCGGTCAGTACCCCTTTCAGTCCGCCAAACCGTGCCAGCAGACTTTGCCGACGCTTGGCCCCGATGCCGTCAATCTGTTCTAAACTTGAACTGGTACGCGATTTGCCAAGTTTGGCGCGATGACCATAAATTGCAAAGCGATGGGCTTCGTCGCGGATCTGCTGGATCAGATGCAATCCGGGATGATCCTTTGGTAATTGTAGCGGCTTTTGCGCCCCCGGGAAAATCAATTGTTCCAGGCCGGGTTTACGTTCCTCACCTTTCGCCACGCCTAGCAGGTTCGCGTCGTTCAATCCGAGCTCAACCAGCACTTCCTGCGCCACACCTACCTGTCCTTTGCCGCCGTCAATCAGGATCAGATCGGGAAGTCTCCCCTCCCCTTCGGCAATTTTATGATAGCGCCGTGATAGAACATTACGCATGGCGGCGTAATCGTCCCCCGGCGTGAGGCCATTGATATTGTAGCGGCGGTATTCGCTGCTGCGCATGGAGAAGTTGTCATATACCACGCACGATGCAATAGTGGCTTCACCCTGTGTGTGACTAACGTCAAAACATTCGATACGGCCAAGCCCCGGCATATTCAGAGCCTGTTGCAAGGCTTGCAGGCGCTCCTCCTGGCTGGCCTGACGGCTCAGCATTTGCTCCAGCGCGAGACGTGCATTCTCGGTCGCCATATCCAGCCACATGCGCCGGTCGCCGATGGGATTGGCATTAATAATGACCTTACAACCGGATTGTTCGGCGAGCAGTGTTTGCAGTGCTTCCCGCTGAATTTTTTCACCAACGATAATGAGGTGTGGTGTACCTCGATTGAGGTAATGCTGGGCCAGAAAAGCCTCCACTACCGAAGGCGGATCATACCCTTCCGCATTTTTCGGGAAAAAACTCTTATCCCCCAGGTGCCGTCCTCCCCTGACCATGGCAAGATTGACACAAATTCTCCCGCTCCCATTATGCTCTGTAACACAGGCAACCACGTCGGCATCAAGCGCTCTGCCACTGTCCACAAATTGCTTCTCGCGAATTTTTCTCAGTGACTGAATCTGGTCGCGAAATAATGCCGCCTGCTCATATTCCTGAGAATTTGCGGCTTCCCGCATTTTTTTTGTAATACTTTCCAGTACTTCGGTTTGTTTGCCCTGCAGAAAAAGCTCAGCATCTCTCGCATCTTCCCGATAGGCTTCCTCAGTAATCAGATCTACGCAAGGCCCGCTGCATCGTTTGATCT
This sequence comes from Nitrosospira sp., assembly GCA_039928555.1. Lineage (GTDB taxonomy): Bacteria > Pseudomonadota > Gammaproteobacteria > Burkholderiales > Nitrosomonadaceae > Nitrosospira. The sequence continues at coordinate 6,822 of JBDSSX010000075.1, forward strand.
GATAAAGCAGGCAGGGCCGGGTGCGATTGCTGAACACACTATCTTCACAGGTGCGAATGCGAAATACTTTTTGCAGGAGCTGGATACTTTCTCTCACCATTCCCGCATTGGGAAAGGGGCCATAATAATGATGTTTTTTATCCAATACCCCGCGATAGAACCCAAGCCGGGAAAAACGGTGGCCGGTCAGTACAACATATGGATATGACTTATCATCCCTGAATAGGATGTTGTATTTGGGCGTCAGTGTCTTGATTAAATTATTTTCAAGCAGCAGCGCCTCCGCCTCGGAACGAGTGACAGTGGTTTCAACCCCGGCGATTTGCGACACCATCAATTGCGTGCGGGGGCCCAGGCCGGTTTTCTGAAAATAAGAGGAAACGCGTTTTTTTAGATCAATCGCTTTGCCGACATAAATTGCCTGCCCCCCCGCATTCATCATGCGATAAACGCCAGGCTGCGAAGGCAGGCTGGAGCAGAACGCCCTGGCGTCGAAGGAGGACACTGCCAGCAAAGCGATCAGTCCTCCTCATCCAGCAAATTGCCTGCGATAGCCCAATTTTCATTGGGCAGCTCGTCGAACGCGATATAAGTGTAGGATTTCGGCTTATGGGCGATACGCTCCAGCGTGTCCGTAATCTCCAGCGCAATCTTTTTCTTTTGCTCGCGGCTGAGCGAGCCGGCAATACGAATATTGACGTAGGGCATGGGTTAGTCTCCGCTTAGTCTCTTTTCTGCTGAGTTAGCCTGAGATGGCAAGTCAGAGGCGAAATCAGCGCAAATTTTTGCAAACACCCGCTCGAACATTTCGGTGGTCAGACGCCGGGTCTGGGTATTGTAACGGCTGCAATGATAGCTGTCATATAGCGTCAAGCCACCGGGTTTCAAGCCGTTGCGTGCCGCGTCATTTGCTATCAGGCCTGGCAGCACATGGACGGCGCCATGGCCGAAAGGATAATTCCTGACCTTGAGTCCCAAAGCCATCAGTCCCCCCTGATGGGCAATAGCACCGAGAGCGAGTAACGCAGTACCTCCTCCTTTTCTGAAATCTGCAATTTCAGCCGCCAGATACCGGTTGCACTGACGGATTTCTCCCGGCTCCGGCTTATTTTGCGGCGGCAGACATTTCACCGCATTGGTGATACGGCAATTCATAAGCTGTAAATTGTCATCTGCGGAAGCCGACCCCTCATGGCTGGCAAAGCCAAATTTATGTAACGTCCGATATAACAGGATTCCCGCAAAATCACCGGTGAAAGGCCTGCCGGTGCGGTTTGCGCCATGCATGCCAGGTGCCAGACCGATGACAAGCAGCTTGGGCGCGATGTCGCCAAAAGCTGGCACGGGACGCGCATGATAATCGGGATGGCAAACTTTCACTTCATCCAGAAAATTCGCCAACCGCTGGCATTGACGGCAATCTGTCAAAAACGTGGATTGCATAGACTTCCCAATTGGCTTTTTATAGTAAAATGCGCGCTCTTTGATTCACTGGAAAAATAATGGCTAAAGTGCTTGCAACAGAAATTCGCGTCGGCAACTTGATCGAGTGGGACAAGCGCATCTGGCGTGTGCTGAAATGTTACCACGTCCATGTCGGGGGCCGGGGTGGAGCATTCATGCAGGTGGAAATGAAAGACATCGAGGCAGGCACCAAAACCAACCAGCGCATCCGTACGGAAGACAAAGTGGAGCGTGCTTTTGTCGAGCCCCGCGATATGACGTATCTCTATCAAGAGGGCGATAATTTCATCTTCATGGACAAGGAAAACTACGAACAATTGGGCCTTTCGCAGGAATTCCTGGAAGGTGAGTATGAATACCTGTTGCCGAACACCGACGTGCAAATCAATTTTCACAACGAACGTCCCATCGGCGTGCAACTTCCTGCGAGCGTAGTGCTGACCATCACAGCCACCGAACCCAATCTTAAAGGTGCCACCGCCACCAGCTCTTACAAGCCCGCCACAATGGAGACAGGGCTTGTTGTCATGGTTCCCGCATTCGTCCTGCAAGGCGAGAAGATCAAAATCAATACCGATAGCGGAGAATATATCGAGCGGATGTAGTATTGCAATGGATCAATGTTGCTCGGCTCATCACTCTTATCACGGCTTAAAAACTTAGCTGGGTGCGGAAGGAAATTACGGACAGATTGTCCTTGCGATCCGCTGTGCCAATACCAGCATTGCCGATTGCAGCCTCGGTAATATAGTAGTTGAGCATGAAGCGTAAGCCTTTCCGAACATACCAGTTGGCACCCAGCGTAATAACCTGAACCTGGCATTTCGATGTGCCGGTACGGCAGGGGTCTGCGGCCAGGCTCTGACTGGTGTTCTCCGCCAAATCGTAACGTACCGCGAGTTCGAGTGCACCCCATTTACTGATCGGATTTGGCTTCCCAAAAGCACCACGCTCTTTCCTGTAAATTGATCTTTCACCGCTTACAAACCAGCTGGCTTGCACATAGTACGCCTGTATAGTGGAATCCTTTTGCGCTCCGGCTACCAGATGCGTGTTATCGAGCCTTGAGTTTGCGTATTCTCCTTGCAGGGTTACCGGGCCGAGCGCATAAGCCGCCTCTGCTGAGAAAGTGGATTGACTGTTTCCGCCCGATGGAACCGCACTCGCGCCTGCAATACCCAGGGATTGACTGATTCCACGGCGTCCGCCATAAATGTCAACCACTTTCGCAGGAAGCGATCCAGAGCCGGGGTCATCCACGCTGTATGAGAACCCAAAATGGAGAGTATTGCCCTCCTCAGCAAATGGTACCCAAAACAAACGGCCGCCGTAGCTTGAACCCGCGATCGCCATACCGGTGTGCGCCAGGCTCATAATATCCACAGCATAGCCAAGCTGGTCCGCGAAGATACCCTTGTAGCCCACGCCCATAAGCCACTGCCGCCCGGAATAAATGCCGGTGGATGAGGTCGAAGGACGTTCCATCATGGTGATCTCATTTGAGCTTGCCAGTTCTTCCATGCTGCGATAAGCCTTGAACTGACCAACCATGAGCTGGCCCGGGCCGAGCTTGGCCGCAACCCAAGCTTCGCGAAGACTGCCAGGAAAAGTACCTGCGGCAAAATCATTCTGGAATTTAAAGCTGAGGTCATAGATTCGGGCCGTCACATCAGTATAGCCTCGGCGGAAGTTGAAGCCGCCATCCGGATGACTGTTGGGTATCTGGCTGCCGAAAGGCGGATAGGCGGAATTGGCTTTATCGTCATCGAACGAATGCACGTCAAGATGGGCACGAGCACCAAAGACCGCTTCAATATTGCCGTCATCGGATCTGATTTTAGGGCTGCCCTTGGTTTCAATGGTAAATGCATAAACTGGCGCAATGCTGATACCCCAGAATAAAACCAAAGCGCAATATTTCAGAACGGCGTGCGTCGATCCGACTGACAATTAATTATAGCTCCTGGATTATCGCGTACTACCATGGTCTGCCGTTGAAGTGGAATGAGGTCCCATCATAGCGGACCTGACGAATACCTCATCCGTGTGGTAACGCACTGAAGAGTTTGGAAATGCTACCTATTATTACCGTCACAGCGATGTCGCTGGATTGATAAAAAGGAACAATCATGAAATTTTCTCCAATATTATCAGCAAAATCATTGGCATTGGCCAGTGCATTGATTTTCAGCGCCGTGGGGGTAGTACATGCGCAGGGTTATGACCAAGGCGGCTCCATGCAACCACCCATGGAGTCCACGCAACCGGGCACCTCAGGGGGTGGGTCCGGCTATGGCACAAAGGGAGATGATCAAAAGAGCCAGTACGAAAGCAGTAAACGTTCGGATGATAATTCCCGATCCAGCACCGATGGTACCGAAAGGTATGACAACAAAGACGAAAGTTCCGGAACCGACGGTACGGGCCCCAAACTCAAGGGCCGGTATTAAGAAACCTCTGAATAAGATCCGGGTTTGTCAACAGAGGCGCGATGACAGCTTTGCGGATGAGCCAGGCGAAAGGCGAGGGAGCGAATGGCCGTTCCCCTCGCAATCAGCCTGACAAAGCAGGCCACCGCAACGTCCCCCCGCAGGCTGCGCGAAAATCGGCGGTTCAGAATTATGCTGAGCGTATGGTATCGTCTCACCATAACCTATGGAACCACTCTTTTAATTAAATATGTGAAAACGTCATTGGCCGCCAAAAAGGTCTCAGTGTGCTACCGCACTGAAGAGTTAACAAACGGGGCGTAATATGTTTGACACAGCAATATCGCTGGATCGATAAAAGGAACAGCCATGAAATTTTCTTCTATATCCGCCAACCGGTCGCTGGCACTTGCAATGGTACTTGGAGGCACTCTTGCTTTCGGCGTGGGAGGCGTCACGCATGCCCAATATGGCGCATCGGGACAGAGCAGTTCCACCGGGCAAGACAGTTCTACAACTTCTTCAAGCGGAACTGCATCCGGCACCACCCCCAAGAACGGGATGGATCCCGGTGGATATGTGGATGCAAAGAAAAGAGTGGAGAGAAGCAAAGATGGCGCCTCGCCAAGCAACGACCCTCACGTGCCTGACGTACGTTTAGGTAAAGATGGGAAACCAACTGTAGACCCCACGCGCCAGGAGCAAGGCGGATCTATCGGGCCAAACTAGCCTGATAACAAAAATTTTGCAGACCAAGGGATTCGTGCCTGTGGGTGGGTTTCAAATTTTCCCCTCCCTCGACTGGAGAAAAATGAAGCAGCTGATCTATACTTTTCTGATCGGGACAGCAGCCGTCCTGTTTATAACCGCATCTGCTTCTGCGAAAGACGATACCGAAAGCACAGAAAATCGTGCCGTTAACATCACTGTCGGCAGTACTGGCGGCGTTGTGGACAACACAACTCTGCAGTTGATGCGCAAGGCCGTTGGAAGTGCCATCGCCGCTAATACTGTCGACATATTTTATATATATAACCCCAGGCTGGGGGGCCCTGTCTCAATGGAGTCTGGCCTGTCCGCATGTGCGGAAGCGGGCTTTAACTCCACACCTAAGAAATTTAATGATTTGATCAAGCAGTTGCGTTCCATTCGTCCCAAGGCAGGTACCTTTCTCAACGTAGAATTAACCGAACACTGTAAGGAAATCGAGCCTATTCAGCCACTCGATTGTGGCGGAGTCTTGGGAACACTCTGTCCCGGCACACAGTATTGCGAAGTCGGCGCCGGGCAATGCAAGATAGCCGATGCGCAAGGGTCGTGTAAAGCCATACCCACGATCTGCACCAAGGCATATAGACCTGTCTGCGGTTGCGACGGCAAAACCTATGGGAACGAATGCGAAGCAGCCCGCGCGAGTGTTTCCCTTGATCACCATGGCAAATGCAAGCTGCCGGAGGAACTGGCACATT
>JBDSSX010000076.1:0-5408 GCA_039928555.1 Nitrosospira sp.
GTTTACAGGCACCTTGATCGGATTATTTAATGACACATTAATGTCCCTGGCTTTGGATTGAACTGCTGTCGAAGTCCTGCCTAACTTTAATGCGATCCGTCTTATCGGGATATTCTGCTCAGCAAGACTTCTTAAAATTTGCTCCTGTTGTGTTGTCCAGGGTTTGCCACAATTGGTGGATTGTTGGCGCCTGTCGCGTTGCCGCCTGTCGCCTACCCTTAGTTGATGCTCTCGCGGTGCGGTTTTCACAGGAGCCCGCTCTTGAATCTGATTCGGCTTGCAAATCCCGGATATAATCTGTAGAGCCCTTTGGCGAATAGAATCCGATGATTCCCGTGATGCCACACCTTCGGATAAAATTTGAAGCAGACCCACAAGCTCCTTCCGAGTATGGGGAGATAAGCCCGCCATTAGGGCTTCGAAGATGTAATGAGAGCGTTGAAGTTCCTCAAGTGAATATCCTGATTCAATTGAATGTTTTGATATCTGTTGATTCAATTCAACGATTTTCATAGTTTGATTTGACTTCCCCGGTTTCTATCCAGAACCCACGCTGAATAGCAGACTAATAGGCAAGACGACACTGGTACAACGAGGCAGGGGGATGGGTTTGTTCCACAATCTACCTTGATTTCCGTAAAGCTCTCATTAGTGCCGATACATTATGGTGAGCGATATTAACTGAATCGAGGGATAATTTGTGCCGTCGAAATCATGAATCCGATGTCAACCTTGGCGGTTTGCCGCACCCCTTTCATATTTTCGCCTGTCTTTAGTCCCGTGCCATTTTGGGTTATCGATTTTTCTTCGTTCAATAGTTCTTCGATCTGACCAGAATGGCGAGGGGGCAGGACAGGGTGAATGTGCTGGAGCGAGCTTCCGGGTGTTATGTGTGTCTTCCTGAATATTGATGTTGCGTTTTTCTTTACCAAATCTTTTACATAGCTCCGCCATAAAACGCATGTCTTCCAAGGACATAGACTTCATCGCGCTCATCACATCGATAACAAGAGACTCGCTGGACTGATCAGATCGCATTCCGGCGTTCATGTCGCCTTTCCCGGTTGCGATCCACATTGGGTAAGCGCCGATTCTGGCCTCAATTTCAACCAAATTTCTTCGTGGAACACCTCTGCTCTTCCAATTATGGAGTGTTTGTTCCGAAATGTTGAGCAGCAAAGCAACGGCGGCCTCATTCTTCGCTCCCCTGAGTTCTTTAGCCGCTTTTAGCAGACGTGCATAGCTATCTTCCATTCTGTGTGGTTTAGTCCCGAATAATGTTTATTGTAAACAAACTGTTTAACCAAATAAACTGTTCGTTTGAAATTTGTCATGCGAGAAATAGAAAGGTGAAGCAAAAATCAAAAATCATTGATGCACAGGGCGCCCGGCTGAAACGAAGAGAATATTTTGATGCCACCCTATCACGCATAAATCGGATAATAATCTGGGCGATACAGGACGCTGCCTGTACCGCATACGCGTATGGGTATTACACTCACACTAATCCGCCGTTATTCGCCGAAAACGCTGTTCCCAAGCGAAGTGGTCATCCGCGCTGACGGCACGGTGACCGATGCCACAATTCAATCAGGCAGTGTCCTTCTGCGCATAAAATACTTCGAATTGCTCGAATGTCAGTGGCTGGCTAAACAGGTAGCCCTGATAGGCATCGCAACCATGCTGGGCGAGAAAACTTCTCTGTGCGTTGGTTTCCACGCCCTCGGCAATCACAGATAAGCCCATGCTTTTTGCCAGAACCAGGATGGCCCGGACAATAGTGGCGTCATGAGGGTCGGTCAGCACATCCTGGATGAAGGACTGATCGATTTTTAGCCAACCCAGTGGCAGGCGCTTCAAATAATTGAGTGAGGAATAACCGGTGCCGAAGTCATCCAGGGCAAAGCCCACACCCCGGGTTTTCAGCGCGACCATTTTGGCGATGATATCTTCCACATTGTGCACGAGGAGGCTCTCGGTAAGCTCAAGTTTGAGTTTCTGGGGATTGGCGCCGGTATGGTCAAGTGCGGAGAACACCTGCTCGACGAAATCCGGGTGGCGGAACTGGCGGGGGCTGACATTTATTGCCATATTAAGCTGTGCTGTCTCCGGCCGCGCCGACCAGGCCGACAGCTGCGTGCACGCGGTTTTCAGCACCCAGTAGCCCAGGGGATAGATCAGGCCGGTTTCCTCGGCGTGAGGGATAAATTCGGCTGGAGGCAGCAGGCCACGCCGTGAATGTTGCCATCGCACCAATGCTTCGGCGCCTGTTACATATCCATTACTGTCCACCTGAGGTTGATAATGTAAGAGAAACTCATTTCTCTCCAGACCCTTGCGCAAATCCGATTCAAGAACAACACGGATGTTCACCACTTCCTGCATGTTTGGATCGAAGAAACACATGGCGTTACGGCCTGATGCCTTGGCTTGATACATGGCAAGGTCGGCCCGTTTCAGCAATTCGTCCGTTGTGGCAGGCTGATCATCGAACAGGGCGATACCGATGCTCGGGGTGCTGTGGTGCTCATAGGCACCCAAACGGAAAGGCTCGTGGAATGCGGCGAGGATTCTTTTACACACTGTCTTTATATAAGCAGCGGCTTCGTGAGAATGCGCGCTTAAATCGCCCGCCAGCACTATCACAAATTCATCGCCCCCCAGACGAGCCACCGTGTCGCTCTCGCGTACACAAGAGACAAGGCGCGGGGCGACCTGCCGCAGCAGCAGATCCCCTATGTCGTGGCCAAGCGTGTCATTAAGGGTTTTGAAATTATCCAGGTCGATAAACAATAGCGCGCCCATGTTATGGCTACGAGCACTTGTCGCCATGGCCTGCCGCAGCCGATCCAGCAGAAGTTGCCGGTTGGGCAGCTGGGTCAAGGAATCATAGAAGGCGAGATGGTGGATTTCTTTTTCCGCCGCCTTGCGCTGGGTGATGTCGGTGCTGATGGTGAGAATGGATTGCGGCTGGCCTGCGTCATTTCGAACCAAAGTCCAATGGCCTTCTGTAATTAACGTGCTGTTATCCTTGCGGCGCTGTGTGAGCTCGCCGCTCCATTCACCGCCACGTAACACCGACCGCATCGCCTCGTGGAAGGCTGTGGAGTCATCATATAGAAGACACTCTATGGATTTGCTCATTACTTCATTCAGTGTCCATCCATAAAGCCGCTCAGCACCCCGGTTCCAGAACTGAATACGATGATCGATGCCGCGGACAATAATCGCATCCATCGCCTTGTCAAGCAGTGACGCCTGCTCGCGAATGCGTTCATCGGCTTTCCTGCGCGCCAGTTCAGCGTCTTTGCGTTGTGTGATATCCGAAAAGATAACAACGGTGCCGGTGGTTCTCCCACGCTCTACAATCGGGTGCGACGTAAATTCCACGGGCAGACGCTTTCCGTCTTTCCGCCAGAAAATATCGTCATCCGCGTGACCGGGCTGCTGGGTCCGGAGCGTCTGAAGGATTGCGCATTGCTCCACCGGATAAATTGAGCCGTCCGCTTGACGGTCATGCGTTAACGTGTGCATGTGCTGGCCGAGTATGTCCGATACCTGGTAACCCAGCATACGGGCTGCCGCGCTATTGATGAACGTACAGCGTCCCTCGAGATTAATCCCGTAAATCCCTTTGCCTGTGGATTCCAGCAGCAGCAGCTTCTCCTGATACAACTTCTCCCGCTCGGCTTCCGATTGCTTTCGTTCGGTAATATCGCGAAAATAAACAGCCAGACCTTCTTCGGAGGGATAAACGTGGACCTCGAACCATTTAGCAAGCGGTGAATAGAAATCTTCGAAAGCCACCGAAGCATTCTCTTGCTGCGCCCGGTGAAATTCACGATCAAAAGTACTGCCTATCGCCTCCTTGAATTCCTGGCAGACGTCCTTGCCGAGAAGAGCGGAACGGGTTCGCCGCAGTAGCGTTTCGGCTTCCTTATTCAAGTAGGTAAAGCACCACTCGCGGTTGAGCGTGAAAAAAGCATCAGTAATACTTTCCAGTATTCTTTGAGTACGGAGTCTTGAGCTGGAAAGCTCCGTGGTTGCAGTCTGCTGCTCTTCAATGGCGAATCGCAATTCTTTATTTGCTTGCCTTATAGCGTCGACCTTTTCCTTGTTCACCGCGAGCATAAAGGAAACTATGGCGGTCAGAATGCTTACCAAAATCCCGGCGAGCAATACGAGCAGCGGCTTCTGACTGCTGATGGCTTGCTCGAACCCTGGACGTGAGGTGGCATCAATTGTCCATGTCTGACCATAAACCGGTATGGTGATTGTTTTTCTGAATTGCGGTGCAGAAATTTGTACAGACTGATTCTTGTTACTGTCGAAAAGTAAAGAATCTTGTGTAACTGATTGGGTGTCAAAGATTTTTAAATCAAGATCATCAAGTTCGACGCGAAGAACGGCTCCGATGAAATCATCCATCCTGAATGGCGCATAGATATAGCCAACAAGCGATGAGTGTCGTTGCTCATGCGTTTCCGGCAACCCTCCGTGCCCATAGTACGGCGTATACATAAGTACACCCGCCTGACCATCCGCTTCGGTTTCCTGCACGAGTCTTACCTTGCCGGAAAGAGTGGTTTCCCCCGAATCCCGCGCGCGCGCCATGGCCGCGCGCCGGACAGGATGTGAATACATGTCGTATCCCAGCGCCCGCATATTCCTCCTGGAGTAAGGTTCCAGATAAACAATCGCGGTGTATTCTTCCCGAGGTGTCTCGGGCCAAACCTTGTACGCCGGAAAACCTTCCGCGCGAACCGAGGCAAGATGCGCAGCCATTTCATCCGGACGAATGTATTTTGCAAACCCGATACCCAATATTGCCGGATAGCCATCCCCTAAATGTAGCGTACCCACATACTTGCGCCATTCATTACGGGAAACAAAATCAGAAGCAAACAAGTGTCCCAGAGCGCCTTTCAGTACCTGATCGTAGCTTGAGAAGCTGGCCTGGATATGTGAGATAGCGCCGGCCAGACGATTATCAAACTGATTATTTGCGTCGCGCTCCTGTAAATCGTTGACAACCGACCAACTCACTAGCGTGAGGGACAGAAAGACCGCAAATGTCAAAGCGGCCACTATGTTTCGCGAAGGGATGCTGTAGAAAAGGAAATTATTTTTGTAAGTAGTAATTTTACGTTTCCAGGTGAGCAAGCGTAGCATTTATTGGCTTATACACTTCTGGCTGCGGGCCGCGTGGCTGCTCGTAGCTTATATCGCCTCCGCAGTGCTGATTCATATTGAGTAAATACCAATCATGGCCCCATTCCGCTAGATTCGTGCGGGGCGGCATCTCCGTTCTTTCACTAACGCAAGGCTTATGCCAAGATGTTGAGCAGCACGGCAACAAATGTTCCTATAATAAACAATTTGTTTAGTTAAATAAACAAATTGTTTAT
>JBDSSX010000077.1:0-2252 GCA_039928555.1 Nitrosospira sp.
CCGGGTGAGTCCGCTACGGGTGAATTGCACCGTTTTTTCGGCACATGGCTGCGTTGCAAGTTCTTGGAATGGAACGGCGCCCCGAAGCGTCGCACGAGGGGCCCCGCGAAGCGGGGATCGGGCAGCGCAGGGGAGCCGCGCCGGCGCCCAACGTTCATGGGGCGCCCGCATCCCGCTTCGGGGTCGCACCTTCCTGCGGAAGGCACTGCTCCGCCCTGCGCGGTCGCATTCCGCGTCGTTGCGCCTTGCCCTGCATCCCAAAAACCGCGCACTTCACCCGTCCAACTACCGGATTTAGGATAATTATTGGAACGTTGACACGATATTGTTACGTGCATGTGACAGGAATTGCAGAAAAGCCTTGCTTTTTCTCGATTAATAATTATAATAAGAATCATTATCATTATTAGTTACAGGAATCCTGAAATAGCGGCGAGTAAATGGAGTTCGCCTGTTGCCAGCATAGTGCAGATTTCATGAAAATCAACAATTCGCCAGTTGGAAGCCTATCCGAATGGCGGTGTTGAGATCCCAGCGCTCACGTAAGTTTATCCGTTGCCACTGGGTTCTCCTACCCAATGGCCTTTCAGCCAGCCAGCCAGCCTCACTCAGGGCAAGCCAGCCAACTTTTTTTTCTTCCACATTTACCGATAGTCTCAGGCTCACGCTTCTTGCGCTGAATATCTCGCTCTGAAGCGGATTCACCCTGTCCAATCGCCGGATTCAGGAATGAGCGGCTTCTCACCAGTGACAATGAGAAAAATTTATGCCGAGTTCAATTCCCGCTCCCATGGAGGATCTCCCTCGAATACCGCAACCAGGTGATCAATGACGGCACGGACCTTCCTTGGAAGATGGCGGTTTCGCGGATAGACTGCGTAGATTGTATCCTCAACCGGGTATGCGTCCGGCATAGCATTGATAAGCTGACCGCTTGCCAACGCCTTGGCGACGATAAAAACCGGAAGAATGGAGATGCCAAGCCCCGCGATGGCCGCGTCCCGCATCGATTCCCCATTGTTGGTGACGATCCGGCTGCGTACAGTTAGTGAACGGGGCGCACCACCGGGTTTTGCAGACTCAAACTGCCAGATCTGACTGGGCGAGACATTGGTGTAGCCTAGGCATGCATGGCCGGCCAGTTCCTCGATCGTTGCCGGCAGACCGGCGTGCCGGGCATATGCGGGGCTGCAGCACGCCACGCGACGGCTCACCGCCAATTTGCGAGCCACAAGGGATGAGTCACGTAGCCGCCCAATACGGATTCCCAGATCGTAGCCTTCACCCGACAGATCAATAATCCGGTCATCAAGATCCAGCGCAAGGCTCAACTGCGGGTGATGACTGATGAAAGAAAACAGAACCGGTCCAAGGTAGGTGGTCCCGAAAGTCATGGGTGCCGCGATTCGCAACGATCCACACAACTCGCCATTCTGCTCGATGAGCTCCTCCGCCGCCTGGTCAAGCTGCTGCATAATTGAGCGTGCGCGCTGATAGAACGCGACTCCCTTTTCCGTCGGAATCACTCCGCGTGTCGAGCGATGCAGCAGCTCGACCTTCAACACAACCTCAAGATCGGTGATGCGTTTGCTGACGACAGACTTGGACAAGCCCATGCGCTGGGCAGCGGCACTTAGGCTTCCAGTTTCCATCGCCTGCAGAAAGGCCAAAATATCATCAAGCCGAATTTGCATTGTTCTGTTTTTCCGAACGCTGATTTCGAAGAAAGACCGGTTCCGGACCCCTCTGGAGAAGAGTACGCTAATCTTTAATAGACGATATTGAAGTACACGATGAGATTAACGGACCAAACCGCGCTACCCAGACTTGGCAAGTGTACCATCCGGTATCTTGCCGCCGACGCGTTAAAACATTTAATAGGAGATAGCTAATGCTGGCAATAAAACCTGAACTATCAATCAAGAAGCTACAGCGCATTCAACGCAGTACAGAACATCACTGGGTCGGCGACGGGTTTCCCGTGCGGACACTTCTTGGCTATACGAACCTGGGGCCGGCGATCAGCCCTTTCCTGCTCTTCGACTATGCCGGCCCCATGGAATTTCCGCCAACTGAAAAACGCCTCGGTGTTGGCGAACATCCGCATCGCGGGTTCGAGACAGTGACCATTGTTTATAGCGGTGAGGTGGAGCACCGTGACAGTTCCGGTGGCGGCGGCGGCATTGGTCCGGGCGATGTGCAATGGATGACCGCCGCATCCGGCCTGGTTCATGAAGAGTTTCATGGCCGCG
>JBDSSX010000078.1:0-2098 GCA_039928555.1 Nitrosospira sp.
CTCAAATCCACTTGTTGCAGTATCTTGCGTTAATCAGAAAGTGGAACCGGGTGCATAATCTCACGGCGATGCGCGAACCGGAAACAATATTGATCCGTCATTTGTTTGACAGTCTTGCGATCCTGTCGCACATTACCGGACCGCGTATTGTGGATGTTGGCAGTGGTGCGGGTTTGCCGGGCATTCCTCTGGCTTTGGCGCGCCCGGACTGGCATGTGGTGTTGCTTGAAAGCAACCATAAAAAAGCCGTATTTCTGCAACAGGCGCGTATCGAATTGAAATTGAATAATGTCGAGGTGGTAGTCGAAAGGGCAGAAAATTTTCGTTCTGCGGATGGCTTCGATACGGCAATCTCGCGCGCCTTTTCGGACCTGACCGACTTTGTCAAACTGGCAGGACATCTGTCCGCAGAAGGTGGAGGCAGGCTCGCCGCGATGAAAGGCGTTTATCCACATGAGGAGTTGGCGCAATTGCCGCCATCGTTCATTGTTGAGAATATATTCCCGGTTGCGGTTCCCGGCCTTGAGGCAGAGCGGCATCTGGTTATGATTAAGCATGGGTAGTTAAAGGAACCACCAAATGAGTTCTCGCGGATTGCGTCCGGTAAAATCGGGGCATCACGAGGTACAAGGTACACAACGCGCACAACGCAGTTCGTAGCGGAACATGCGATATAAACGTGTATGTCGCAGTGAGCGCCCACTTATACTGGAACCTTTGTTGCGAGCCTATCATCGCGCCGCTACTGGCGAAATCGGGTACTTATTCAGAGGCGCCTTAAAGGGTTACTTTGTGTCATTTATTTGAGTGTTTGGGAGCAGCGCGGTGGCAAAAATTCTGGCGATAACCAATCAAAAAGGCGGGGTGGGAAAAACCACCACCAGCGTTAATCTGGCCGCGAGCCTCGCAGCGGCAAAGCAGCGTGTATTGTTGATTGATCTGGACCCGCAGGGTAACGCTACCATGGGAAGTGGTGTGGATAAACGTACTCTACAATATACGGTTTATCAAGTTTTGCTGGGTAGCCAACGTATCGCAGATGTACGCGTGGTTGCCACCAGCGGCAAATATGATCTGATTCCCGCCAATCGCGATCTGGCCGGCGCTGAAATAGAGATGGTGAATTTGCCCCAGCGGGAAACGCGCCTGAAAGAAGCTCTGCAGGCGGTGGTAAGCGAATATGATTTTATCCTCATCGATTGTCCACCGGCACTCAACCTGCTTACGCTCAATGGCCTGTGCGCCGCTTATGCGGTGATGATTCCGATGCAATGCGAATACTACGCACTGGAGGGACTCAGCGATCTCGTCAATACCATAAAAAAGGTGCGCGCCAATTTGAATCCAGTGCTGGAGATCGAGGGATTGCTGCGTACCATGTTTGACCCGCGTAACATATTGGCGCAACAGGTATCGGACCAATTACAGCAGCACTTTGGTGACAAGGTTTACCGTACTGTTATCCCACGCAACGTGCGGTTGGCCGAAGCACCGAGCTTTGGTATACCGGCGCTATATCACGACAAATTATCGAAAGGTACACAAGCTTATCTGGCACTGGCGGGGGAAATGCTTAACCGGGATCCGGCCCGCACCGTGCCGGCTTGACGGGATTCTCGACAGAAACCAGCAGGATGGAAGACGTGGACCAGGGCAGAAAAACCATGAAATTGAAGGGATTGGGAAGAGGATTGGATGCGCTGTTGGCGGGTAACGACGATAGCGCAAAGACCGGAGAGTCGCTGCGGAATTTGAAGATATCGCAGCTTCAACCGGGTAAGTATCAGCCACGGACCCATATGGATCCGGAATCCTTGGCCGAGCTTGCCGAATCCATCAAAGCACAGGGGGTGATGCAGCCGGTGCTGGTCCGGCCCGTTTCTCCCGGATGTTACGAAATCATAGCCGGAGAGCGGCGCTGGCGGGCAGCGCAAATCGCGGGGCTCCCGGAAGTTCCCGCGCTGGTCCGCGAAGTGCCGGATGAAGCCGCACTGGCGATGTCGCTGATCGAGAACATTCAGCGCGAGAATCTAAACCCGTTGGAAGAAGCGATGGGTATTCAGCGGCTTATTAAAGAGTTCGGCATGACCCACCAGGC
>JBDSSX010000079.1:0-13394 GCA_039928555.1 Nitrosospira sp.
GTCGTTCCATTCCAAGAAGTTGCAACGCAGTCCTGTGCCGCAAAAACTGTGCAATTCACCCGTAGCGGCCTCACGCGGAAGGTGAGCGTCAAATAATACGAAATATTGTTATTAACCATAACACTGATCTATTAAATGAGCGGTCAACTACCGGATTTAGGTTCAATACGAAGATGAGCACTCCTGCGTTGCTGACTTTCTGTTGATTTGGTGGCTCTCGATCGCTCCGCCGCTTTTGCCACCAAGTATACAACCCGATCCGGAGATCGCCGAAAAAATAAGTATTCTGCTTGAGAGTTTTGTGCTGCGGAAAGATCCAGGCACATTCGAATCGAATAGTTGCGTGCGCAACTGCTCAAGTTCCAGTCCCGCTGTATAGACTCCGCAAGCACTGTGAGAGTGATCGAATGTGAGTGTGGGGCGTACTTTCCCGGCACGACAACAAACTGGGGCACTGCGTAGCTGATCCGGGCGCACTTCGCAGCATGGCGCATCCGCGACGCGCGGGAGGAGCTCTCACGAATTGAGCGGCCCGATAAATGCGGATCCGTTGAAATGCTTTACGTAAGAAATGTCACCCGAATTGCGACTACGCTTGAACGTATCACGGTGAAACGCGCATGTACGTGTTATAGCGCCTTGACCATATCTTCAACAACCTTCTTGGCATCGCCGAATACCATCATGGTTTTGTCCATGTAGAACAGGTCATTGTCGAGGCCGGCATAACCCGCCGCCATACTGCGCTTGACCACCATTACGGTGCGCGCCTTGTGGGCATCCAGAATGGGCATGCCATATATCGGACTGCCTGGAACATTCGCCGCAGGATTCACCACATCGTTTGCGCCCAGTACCAGTACCACATCCGTGGTGGAAAAATCGCTGTTGATCTCATCCATCTCCAGCACTTGCTCATAAGGTATCTCTGCTTCCGCCAATAATACGTTCATGTGCCCCGGCATGCGCCCGGCCACCGGATGTATTGCAAAGCGCACATTGACACCTTTCTCGTGCAGTTTCTCGGCCAGTTCCTTGACCGAATGCTGCGCCCGCGCCACCGCCAGACCATAGCCGGGCACGATAATAACGCTGTCGGCGTTACCCAATAAAAAAGCCGCATCGTCGGCACTGCCGCTGCGATAGGTTTTCTGGGTCCCGTCGCTCGCCGCAGCCACCGCTCCCCCTTCGCTGCCAAAGCCGCCAAGAATGACCGAGAGAAATGGCCGATTCATGGCCTTGCACATGATATAAGACAGAATAGCCCCGGAACTCCCCACCAGCGAACCGGCAATGATAAGCATGGGGTTGCCAAGCGAGAAACCGATTCCCGCCGCCGCCCAGCCGGAATATGAATTAAGCATGGAAATCACCACCGGCATATCCGCTCCACCGATGGGGACGATGATGAGAAAACCGAGCACGAAAGCGATTGCGGTCATTGTGGCAAAGGCTGTCCAGTTGGTTGTCTCGCTAAAGAAAAACCATAGGCCAAAGCCGACCATCACGATCGCCAGAATCAGGTTAACCATATGCTGGCCGCTGAATGTGATCGGTGCACCACTCATGCGACCGGACAGCTTCAAGAATGCGATCACCGAACCCGACCAGGTCATGGCGCCAATGAAGGTGCCGAGAAACAGTTCCAGTTTGCTGCCCATCGGTAATATCGCGGGCAGGCCGAACGAAACCGGGTTATTGACGGCGGCGATAGCGATAAATACCGCCGCCAGGCCAACCAGCGAGTGCATGAAGGCGACCAGCTCCGGCATCGCTGTCATTTGCACGCGCCGTGCGACAACTGCTCCAATGGTGCCGCCTAGCGCGATGCAGCCGAGTATCAGCGCCCAGTTCCTGGTAATCGTAAGCGTGGTGAACACGGCGATTGCCATCCCCACCATGCCGAACAGATTACCGCGACGCGCGGTTAGCGGCGAGCTGAGGCCTTTTAGCGCCAGAATGAAAAAAACTGAAGCGATCAGATACGCGAGTGCAACCAAATTTGCGGACATTTACTAGCTTCCTTTTTTATCTTTTTTTCTGAACATCTCCAGCATCCGCTGGGTAACAAGAAATCCGCCGAATACATTGATCGCGGCGAGCGTCACCGCCACTGCTCCCAGCCATACGCCCCAGTCGGTTTCCGCCGGTCCGGCGGCCAACATGGCGCCGACTAAAATAATGCCGGAAATTGCATTGGTCACTGACATCAGCGGCGTATGCAGGGCCGGGGTCACGTTCCACACCACGTGATAGCCTACAAATACGGCCAGCACGAATACGGTCAAGTTAATGATAGTTGGGTCAACTTCGCCGATCATGATTGCTCCTTCAATCCGTTAACAATTTAATTCCGAGTCCTGACTTACAACAGGGAAGTCGAAACGTAAAAATCTGTATAGGCGCATCTACTTCCCGCCCATGATTTTTCAAGTTTTACCGATTACTTCCCCGTCCACGCAGACCAGCGTTCCGGCGATGACCTCATCTTCACGGTTCACTTTAAACTCGCCGCTCGTCGCATCAAGCATCAGATTAAGAAAATTCATCAGATTACGTGCATACAGGGCGCTGGAATCCGCCGCCACCAGCCCTGGCAGGTTGGCGATACCGACGAGATGCACGCCGTGCTTTACTACGATCTTGTCCAATTCCGACAAGGGACAGTTACCGCCTGCTTCTACCGCCATATCAACGATCACCGATCCAGGTTTCATGGCGCGAACGGTTTCTTCCTTGATCAGAACGGGAGCCGGACGCCCGGGAATCAGTGCCGTGGTAATAATGATATCGGCTGCCGCCGCGCGCTGATGCACCAGCTCGCCCTGACGGCGTTTATAGTCATCCGACATTTCACGGGCGTAACCGCCAGCCGTCTCCGCCTGCGCTTTTTCTTCCTCGCTCAGCGGAACCTCGACGAACTTGGCGCCGAGACTCTCCACCTGCTCTTTCGCGACCGGACGCACATCGAACGCCTCGATCACCGCACCCAGCCGTTTGGCCGTGGCGATGGCTTGCAAGCCCGCCACCCCCGCGCCCAGAACCAGCACCCGCGCGGCCTTTACGGTACCGGCGGCGGTCATCAGCATGGGAAAAAATTTCTGATAGACATTGGCCGCCATCAACACCGCTTTGTAGCCGGCGATATTCGCCTGCGACGACAGCACGTCCATGCTCTGAGCACGGGAAATGCGCGGAAGTTTCTCCATAGCGAATGCGGTCAGGCCATGACGGGCCAGTGCTTCAATACCCTCAGTCTGGTGCGGGGAAAGCAGACCCAGCAGTACGGCATCCTTCCGTATCATTGCCAGTTCGCCGGATTCCGGTCCGCGTACCTTAAGCACGATTTGAGATTGAGCATAAAGCTCCGCCGCGCTGGCCACAATGCTTGCGCCGGCAGCCTGGTATTCCGCATCGGGTATGCTCGCACCGGTTCCCGCACCGGACTGTACCAGAACAACATGAAAACCTTTAGCGGTAAATTTCTTCACCGTCTCCGGTGTGGCCGCAACGCGGGTTTCTCCCCCGCGAATCTCCGCGGGTATGCCTATGTGCATTGATCATCTCCCTTATTTTTCGGATATTTCCTATTTTTTCCCGGCAAATTTGCGAAAATTAGCCAATATCGCCCGCGCTTTTATCGCGAAACCCGGATTATAAATGAACCTTGGCGCGATGAATTGTCCGGTTGACGAAAACATCTCATTCCCGACAATCGTTCCTTGTTACTTCAGGTCCCGATCTGGTTCGTTTCCTTTAAGCAATGGCTAATCCACCGGGTGGTAAGCTTCTCCTGGACGCTATTCTGGCGTAAACGCGACGCCAACCCGCTGAAATCAACCTGATCAAGCGGTTGATCCTGATTGAAGCACGAAAACACATAAGTAATTTCGCCTGTTTTCGGATCTTTGTGCGGTTGTAGACATTGGGCGCAGATTTCTTTCATCATGCATTGCATCGGCGAATTGATGGAGCCGATTGCATAATGATCTGTCTTCAAATAAGGCTGAAGTCTGTTGTGCCGCGCGGCACCCACCGCCGCCATCATCCGGTCGGAGCCAATGGCGATGATACGGTCGGCATCCGACAACAAAATTTTCTGAGGACCCAGCGCACCGCTGCCATAGGCAGCCATCGCTTCCACGATATTACCGGCGTAACTAAGATCGCCCGGCCGGGAGGGCGTGAAACCCGGTGCTTCATCGCAACACCATACCACTACGTCCGCCGCCGTCTCGATTTCCGCTACTTTATAGCGATCAATCAGTTTCTTGTAACCGGCAAAATATAAAATTTTCGATCCCGCGGCGCGTGCCGCGGCGCCAATGGAAAACAATACCGCGTTGCCCAGCCCGCCACCCACCAGTACCACAGTTTCATCCGGCAGGATCTCCGTGGGAGTGCCGGTGGGACCCATCAGCACTACTGGATCGCCAGGATTGAGTTTGGCACACAGATCCGCCGACCCGCCCATTTCCAGGGCAATCAGCGACACCAGTCCGCGAGGAACATCAACCGAGGCTCCCGTCAGGGCGATACCTTCCATCGCCAATTTCGTATCGCCCACAGTGGTGGCGAGCGTGGCAAAATTCTGGAAGCGATAGAATTGACCAGGGTGAAAACGCTCCACCGCCATCGGTGCATGCACCACCACTTCGATAATATTAGGAGTCAACCGCTCGACCTTATACACGGTGGCACGTAATCGCCCATTCATTTCGGCAAAAAACAGTTCGGTGGACTTCGTGGATACCGGTGCTACGCGTCCGAGCATCCGGCTTACCACCGGATAACCCTGTTTTGCGCTGGACATGGCCTTAACCACATTGCCCGAGTAAGATGGATGCAGATCACCGAAGAAGCTGATGAAACGTCCATCTTCGCAGCGGCTCAGCAATACCATCGAGGTGTCCGGTTTGGGGTTTCCGCGAGGGGGGCTCACCGGATCGCCGTTTTCATCGCAGGCAGCGAAATAACGGCCATTGAGCTTGAAATGTTTCTCATCTTCTCTGGCGAGTACCGTGTTTGGCTGAGTTCCCGCCGCAACCAGAATGGCGCGAGCCGGTAATTCAGCTTGCCCGGTTTTTTTCCATGAACCCGTTTCATCCAGGATTTGTACCGAGAACTTCACAGATCTCGCGTGTTCCCACTTGTCGGCTTCCACCCGTACAGGTGTAAGACCTTCGGCAAACCAGATGCCTTCCTCCAGCGCCTTCTCAACTTCCTCGTGATTGAGTGTGTAGGAGGGGCTGTCGATGAGCCGTTTCCGGTAAGCAATGGTGGCGCCGCCCCACAATTGAAGCAATTCCAGCACACGCGGCACCCGTCCTTCCCTTTCCGCTTCCTTGCGCTCCGCGCGGATGGCGCGCGCGTGACTGAGAAATTCCTCTGCGATTTCCCGCTCTTCCTCGTCCCACGCGCCGCGAATGGCGGCTTCACCCTGAACAGCCGTGAGAATCTCATAACGGCGAAGAAATTTGTCCACTTGCACAGGGTAATAAGCAAGCGCTTCGGTTGCCGTATCGATGGCGGTCAGGCCTCCGCCAATCACTACCACGGGCAGGCGTAACTGCATATTGGCAACGGAATTAGCCTGTGCCGCGCCGGATAATTGCAGCGCCATTAGAAAATCAGATGCGGCGCGAACACCGCGCGCCAAACCGTTGGGCATATCGAGCACAGTGGGGCGTCCGGCCCCCGCGGCCAGCGCCACATGATCGAATCCCATGGCCAACGCATCATCGGCGGTGAGCGTCCCGCCGAAGCGAACACCCCCGAAAAGCGCAAACTCTTCCCGTCTCTCCAGAAGCAACCGGATCAGCTTCAGAAAATTTTTGTTCCAGCGTACGGTAATTCCATATTCGGCAACACCGCCAAAACCTCCAGGCATACGCTCATCGAGATTTTCTTCGAGTTCACCGGCATCACGGATGGCGCTGAATGGAACATGCTCTCCCTGATCATTCACTCCCGAAAGCTCCGGTGCCAAAGGCTCAATCTTGAGACCGTCAATGCCAACCACAGTATGGCCATCATTCATTAGATGATGCGCCAGCGTGTATCCGGCGGGTCCCATGCCCACTACCAGCACCTTCCGGCCTGTCGGCGCCTTCGGCACTGGCCGATGCAGGTTAAGCGGATTCCACCGGGTGAGCAGACTATAAATTTCGAAACCCCAGGGCAATTCGAGTACATCCTTGAGTGTGCGCGTTTCCGCCTGAGGGATATCAACCGGCTCCTGTTTCTGGTAAATGCAGGACTTCATGCAATCGTTGCATATCCGATGACCCGTTCCGGCGCACATGGGATTGTCCACCACGATCATTGCCAGACCACCGACGGCAAGTCCTTGAGTCTTTAGCTTGTGAAACTCGGAAATACGCTCTTCCAGCGGACATCCCGCGAGCAGGACACCTAACTGGCTTTTTTTGAAAGATGGCGTTTCTTCCGGTGACTTCGGCTTCTCCTTTAATCCTTTTGAGCACGAATCCTTGCCTTGCTCATGACACCAAATGCAGTAATTCGCCTCATCCAGGGCACCCACCAGATCGGTGCCCGGATCGGTGAGTGCGAAACCCTCCCGGCGGCGTATATGATGAAGGCGATGAACGGTATAACCGGCAGTGTTGTCGGCATCCGTTGACAGGAGGTGCAGATAATCGAGTTTGGCGGGAGCCTTGAATAATATTCCATCCTGGTTACGCTCCCGTCCAGCCGTTGTTTTCAGCGCCCAGGCCGCATAGCGCAAAGCCGCCTGGAGTCGCTCTTCATTTGCGCTCTCATCCAGCAGCCACTCTGTGACCCTGGTTGCAAAAATCAGTTCGGAAAAAGGGGCTTCGAATTCAGCAGCCAGTTTTTCTTCCAACGCAATCCCGTCCACTGCAGCCGCTTCCGTCTCGCTCACCTTGTTCATCGCCCGGCGCTGCACGAACTGCCTTTTGCAGGAATAAAGTGGAGCCAACTGATGATGGCGGGCGGCAAGCGTACTGATTTCTTTCTCGATGCCAAATAATCTGGCAATGAAATCCTCCATCCATGGAGCGATCTCGATCAGCAGGGCTGATTCATCTTTGCGATCCAGGCTATCGGGATTGCCGCGAGCAAGATCCAGGCGGACGCGCAGTCCCGCTTCTCCCTCGTGCAGAAAATCGAGAAATGCCTGATCCAGTCTTACCAGGCCGTCGCGGCGATACAGATCGGCAAAAGCCATACCGAATCCAAGTGCGGGGAAAACGGCAGGGGCCGGTTCAGAGTGAAGCACCGAGTGTAAACTTGTCATATTAAGGTCATCGATAGTATGAAGATGAATCAGAAAAAGGATAACAAACGTAATCGCTATTTCTTATTAGAGCGCATCCGTGGTTAAAGTTTTATATCCCTATTCAATTTATGTTTTTCCCCGTCAAAAAATACAAAAGCGGCAATGCCGCCCTCTCCGCGTTATCCGCCTTAGCCGCCGTGTCACTTCGCAACCCGAATAGTCTTATGCCGAATCACCAGAAAATGAGTTAAAAGTTGCTGGATTAATTGAGTGCCGGGCAGATCATGCCCGCCGCAACGGTATTGTTGTTGACTTCGTCAATAACAATAAAACTGCCGGTGGCATGGTTGCGCTGATATTGATCGCACACCAGCGGCTGATGCATTTTTAGCGCCACCCGCCCGATGTCATTCATTTTCAGGGTATCTGCCGCTTCATGATTTAGCGTATTGATGTCAACGCGATAATCTATGCGTGTCACCAGGGCCTTTACGACCCGCGTAGTGTGCTTGACGAGATATTTTCGCCGTGGGTCGAGACTCTGCTCCGACAACCAGCACAGCATCGCTTCAAATTCTTTTGTGACCTGAGGAATGTCTCCCTCGGTTTTTACCAGCATATCGCCGCGGGAAATATCCAGATGGTCTGTAATAGTCAGCGTTATCGACTGAGGTGCGACCGCATGATCGACGGCGCCATCGTATGTAACGATCTCCTTGATGCGGGAAGTCAGGCCGGAAGGAAGCACCTTCACGGCATCGCCGACACCGATGAAACCAGACTCGATCCGCCCCATGTAGCCACGAAAATCGTGCAATTCCTCGGTTTGCGGGCGGCACACCAACTGTACTGGAAACCGAAAATCTTCGAGATTGATGTCATGGTCGATGGGAACGTGCTCCAGTAAATCCATCAGTGCCGTGCCCTCGTACCAGCCAAGTTTGTCCCCGCGCTCAACCACCATATCCCCGTTCAGCGCGGACATTGGAATGTAGGCGATATTATTCAGCTTGAGGCCAACGGCAAAAGCGGCGAAATCCTCACGGATCCGCTCGAACACTTCGCGGGAATAGTCCACCAGATCCATCTTGTTAACCGCCACCACCAGATGA
The DNA here is from genome assembly GCA_039928555.1 of Nitrosospira sp. Classification (GTDB taxonomy): domain Bacteria; phylum Pseudomonadota; class Gammaproteobacteria; order Burkholderiales; family Nitrosomonadaceae; genus Nitrosospira. The sequence goes on from JBDSSX010000079.1 coordinate 8,374, forward strand.
GGAATGCCCACCAGACTGGCCAGATAGGCATGGCGGCGCGACTGGGTGAGTACTCCTTTGCGTGCGTCAATCAGGATAATGGCCAGATTGGCGGTGGAAGCCCCCGTGACCATGTTACGTGTGTATTGTTCGTGACCGGGGGTGTCGGCGATAATAAACTTGCGTTTAGGCGTTGCAAAGTAACGATAGGCCACATCAATGGTAATGCCCTGCTCACGCTCCGCTTGCAAGCCGTCGGTGAGCAGCGACAGATCGACGCCCTCCATGCCGCGCCTGCGGGTCGTATGCGTGATTGCGCTCAGTTGATCTTCAAAAATGGATTTCGAATCGTGCAGCAAACGCCCGATCAGTGTGCTCTTGCCATCGTCCACGCTACCGGCGGTGATGAAACGTAACAACTCGGTATGATCAAACGAAATATTTTCAACGGCTGACATTTACAACCCTTCTGGAAATTTTTTCACTGCGGAATTTCCCTGTTCTTGTGTGTCTGGGTAATCGCTATTATTTCGATAACGCTTTATAAATTCAGAATCTCAAGCAACCAAACCATGGTGCAATGTTTGTATCTTGACAATTTATAAAGGTATGGTTCAGAAATACCCTTCCTTTTTGCGCAATTCCATGGATGCATCCGAAGTCTGATCATCCATGCGAGTGGCACCACGCTCGGTGATCCGGGTGATCGCGGTTTCCGCTATGATTTCGCCTACACTAACCGCGGTGGACTCCACCGGACAGGTGCAGCTCATATCTCCCACTGTGCGAAAGCGCACCATGATGTTTTCCGCTTGCTCTCCCTCCTGGACCTGAACCAGATGGGATACGGGCAACAGCCCGGTGCCACGTCTGATTACATCACGTGTATGGGCAAAATAAATATGCGGCACCTCCAGCTCCTCGCGGGCAATATATTCCCAGACATCCAGTTCGGTCCAGTTGCTGATGGGAAACACACGGATATTTTCTCCCGGATGCACGCGGGTATTGTAGATGTCCCATAGCTCGGGGCGCTGGTTCTTCGGATCCCACTGACCGAATTCGTCGCGGAAGGAAAATATACGTTCCTTCGCCCGCGCTTTCTCTTCATCGCGGCGCGCGCCGCCGATACAGGCATCGAAACGAAATTCGGCAATGGCATCCAGCAGTGTCACCGACTGAAACGCGTTGCGACTCTGATTTTCGGAACGGAGCACCACTCTCCCCTGCCGGATGGAATCCTCCATGCTGCGCACGATCAACCGCTCACCCAGTTGCTGGGCTCGACGGTCGCGGAATTCGATCACTTCCGGGAAATTATGACCGGTGTCGATATGCAGCAACGGAAACGGAAAGCGCCCTGGACGAAAGGCCTTTTCCGCCAACCGCAGCAGCACGATGGAGTCCTTCCCACCCGAAAACAGAAGCGCCGGATTGGTGCATTCGGCTGCCACTTCTCGCAGGATATGAATAGCCTCACTTTCCAGCGCATCCAGGTGACCCAACTGTCGTGCAATACGTCGCTCAGGGACTATCGGCTCACTTTTCATCACGGAACTCGGATTGGAAGTAATAAATTCTTGCACATCATTCAAAAGGGTACTCATCGCTCAATCCTGACAGCTTTCACGAAACACGGGGCTTTGGCAGAACCTGGCCACACTCTTTCTTTTCCACGCCCTGAGTTTGATCCGGAACAACCAACTCCACCGTCGAACCGGAAACTACTGTGACTACCGCAGCCTTACGCCGCTTGTCCGGGTGCAAACCGCACTCCTTGATTTCGGGATTCTCCCACCACCAGCGTCCGGCACGAACATCCTCGCCGGGAGTAATGGCACGCGTACAGGGGGCGCAGCCGATGCTTGTGTACCCCTTGTCATGCAGTGCGTTATAGGGGACATCGAATTGTTTGAGATAAGCCCACACGTCGGACAGACTCCAATCCAGCAGCGGACTTATTTTTTGTAAGCCGTTGTCAGCGTCGAACTCCGATTCAGTCAGATCCTTTCTGGTTGGCGCCTGATCGCGACGCAGACCAGTGATCCACGCGTGCTTTCCGCGCAAGGCACGTTTCAGCGGTTCCACCTTGCGGATATGACAGCATGTTTTGCGCAAATCCACGCTGTCATAGAACCCGTTGGGACCATGCTGCGCAACGTATGCTTCCACGGCGGCAGACTCGGGAAAATATACTGGAACACGAATGCCATAGCGCTCCGCCACCTCTCTCATCAGGCTATAGGTTTCTTCCGGCAGGCGGCCGGTATCGAGTGTAAACATTTCAATACCGGGATAATACCGGACAATGATATCCGTCAACACCATATCCTCGGCACCGAAACTGTTGGCGAAGACGACCGGAGCATAGTCTGTCTGCACCGTATCCAACAGTGCCCGCACATCAGCAATCTTTTGATCCAGGCTCATGGTACCGTCGATAACACGCATCAGAATTTACTACAATATGGCCGATGGTTGTGTCTGCTGAAACGGCAATGATTTGGCCGAGACTTTCAGCGGCAGCGCACCGGTCAGATCCAACTGACGATCGAAGCCGAGACAGAATTCCGCCACCTCCATCGTCCACGCATCCAGTTCGGAAAACCATTCGGTCAGTTGAACGTCATTCAACTCTTCGGCTGGACGCGCGAAATCCTCTGCGAATTTAGCCAACTGGCTGGATAAACGCGGTTTGGTAGGCAACACCCGGCGCAACTCCTCCGCCTGCTCGATCAGCTCGCCGTGCTTCTTACCACTGAGCAGTTCCGTCACACCCTGACCGATCAATCGGGCGATCTCCTCGGCACACCTGACCGAATCTTCGAATTTTCGCTGAAACTTTAGCGCATCCCGGTAATTCCGCTCGTGAGCCGCTTCGAAAAAACTTGAACCGATCTTCACCTGACTCACTCCGGCGCACTCACCGCCGCCCAGTTGCAACACCTTGAAATCACCATCCTTGCCATGATCGCGCAAGACCGATTCCAATTCCTCCGGTTTTACTTCCCCCAGATCCGCGAGCAGATCGGTGAAATAGACCTTGCCCACACGCCTGGTCCAGGAAAAAAACGTTTCATTCCCCTCACGATTGGACGCATAAGCCGATTTCACGCGTTCCACCGCCGTCTCGACACGTGCCGACGGGATCGACGGGCCTTTGATCGCCAGCGCTCCGCGCGCCATGCCATCGCCGCCGAAATACATCTGATAATGCGGCACAAGCTTGCCGTGCATGCGCTTACCTTCACCATAAATGCCAATGTCGCCGGTTTCGGGCTGGGCACAGCCATTATGACACCCTGAAACACGAATTTTCAGATCATGCTTGCCACCACTCAGTTTGGGTCCGACGATCGTGCTTGAAGTTATCCCTAAACGGCAAGTTGAAGTACCGGGACAAGCCACCACATCATCACCTGCCTGGGGCTCACCCAGACCCAGCGCAGCCAGGTCGATCCGCAGAGATTCGATTTTGGTTTCCGGCACATTCGGCAGAAACATGTTCTGATCCTGCGTTGCACGAATTTCATGTAGATCGTGAGTCTCGGCAATACGGGCAAGGCCGCGCAATTGCATCACGTTTAAATTACCCATCGGTACACTGATCGGAAATACATGATAGCCAGGCTGCTTTTGCGCGAACACATGACGCGGCGCACCAATACCGGGGACTTCGCTGTCAGCACCACCGCTCCATTCGCCCGTTGGATAATCCTGCGTTGCCAGTGCCGTTTTAGTGCGGGCCAGCTCTTCGCGATACTTCTCCACAAAGCCTTCGGGGCCGAATTTGTCAACCAGAAACTTGATCCGTGCTTTGGCACGCTTAATACGATCAGAATAGCGATTGTGCAATGAAATTACAGCCTCCATCACAAGCAGCAAATCCTTCTCCTCAATGAATTCTTCAACGACGATAGCCTCGTGCGGCTTATGTCCGAGACCGCCTCCGGCCAGAACCTTGAAACCGAAGCGGTCGCCGTTGCGCACCGCGACGATTCCCATATCGTGCATCATGCCCTGGGCGCAATCGGATTCACAGGCCGAGAAGCTGATCTTGAATTTGCGCGGCATTTGCTGGGTCAACGGATTGCGCAGAAAATGCTGGACCGCCCCGTCGAGATGCTTCGTGACGTCGACATGCTGACGAGGACATACACCAGATAGCGGACAAGCGGTGACATTGCGTATCGTGTTGCCACAGGCCTCGCGCGTCGTCAATCCGGCTGTGGCCAGATGGCGAAGCACCGCCGGCGTATGCTCCAGCGGTACATAATGCATCTGGATATCCTGACGCGTGGTGATATGCACGACATCATGGCGCGCATATTTCTCCAGCATATCGGCGATCACGCTCAATTGCGGGGCGCTCACGCGCCCTCCCGGAAGCTTGATGCGCACCATATTGACACCTTCCTGCCGCTGGCCATAAATCCCCATTTGCAGACGGGCAGCGGTAAAACGATCAGCATCCATGCGCAGGCCTTGATAGTCCCGCAGCGCCTGATCAAACGAATTTATTTCCTCATCGTTAGCGAGGTAATTCAAGTGACTCATCTGAAGTCTCCACAATTTATGGTCATATCATCTTGACGCCAGTGGCAAGACAGATCGCCGATGACGATTACAATATACCGATCCGGCATTGGCCGCGCCCAATCGGAAACTGGACTGTCAAGCAAGACAGAATCCGCCATTTTTGTTTAAACATAACCCGGCACTATGACTTCGGCCCCCGCCCACCCGCCATCGACGCGGCGGATAACCTGATATATTGCCTCGAAAACGCCATAATAGCAACGGACATATATATCACGAAAGAATATTATGTTAGATTATTATAACCTAACGTTATTTAGAGCGGAAAATTATGAAATTGCAACAATTGCGCTATTTATGCGAGGTGGCCAATCAGGGCCTGAATTTGTCCAAGGCCGCAGAAATGCTTCACACCTCGCAACCGGGAATCAGCAAGCAGATTCGTCTCCTGGAAAACGAGCTTGAAGTGGATATCTTCGTACGCAACGGCAAACGTGTGGTTA
>JBDSSX010000080.1:0-16992 GCA_039928555.1 Nitrosospira sp.
GTGCCGTGACCCAGACTGGTATATAGCCCGGGCAATAACTCGCCCACCAGCGGCATGGCACCGGGGACAGAAGCTCTCACCGCCGCGCGTCCATCCAGCCGCCCGATATCCAATGAATCGATATTCATCGCGCTGGCGAGTGCGGGAGATATTTCCGTCAGCCTGGACAAATTCTCGACATGATCGGCTGCGCGCAAATCAACCGCTTCGTCGTTAAAGCCATGTGTCGCTCCCACCACATGCAACCCCGCAATCGACGGAGCCAGATAGCCGCCGGCGCACACGATCGTTCGCAGATTTTCGCTATGTGGCGTGGCGGGGACCATAGTGATCTGCCCGCGCACAGGGGTCAGCGGAAGGTCTGCCAATGGCGCAAATGATTTCACCTGGTATCCGGTGCAAACCACCACCACCGGGGCCTCATAGGACCATGTCTGCTCACGCTGGTCTTTTCCCTCCACACGCCAGCCGGCATCCGCCGCCGTCAAGGACTCCACACGATGGCCGGTGCGGCGCACAATGGCCGGGTTCGCCGCCAGTTCCGCGCAAAATCGTGGCGGAACCACCCAGCCGCCGGCCGGAAACCACAAGCCGCCATATGCCAACTCGATACCAGCCAGACGGGATGCCTCAGCCGCATCGACGTATTGCAGTATATGCGTCGGCCAATGGAGTGCCGCCAGCTTGTCGATTCGTTTCGCCTCTTCCGCAGAAAAGGCCAGTTGCAGTTCTCCGCATTCCGCGCGGGCGATGCCGTCCATGGGCAGTTTCTCGTCCAGCAAGGCAAGCGCATGCCCATAGGAGGCCAGCACGAAGCGTTGCAGCAGGTTCATGCCCGCGCTCAAGCGAGTGTGCAATATGCCGCGTGGATTGCCCGATGCCGCCGCTGCCAGGGCTGGCGCGTGTTCGATAAGGGTAATGGAGACCCCGCGCATTGCCAGGGCCGAAGCAACGGCACAACCCGCCACGCCCCCGCCGATCACGATGGCGGTTGCTGGAGTGGAGCGGGTGGATTGAATGAGCGGCGAACCGGGAAGACAGCCTCGCAGCATTTCGCGTTTGCGGCCGAAGCCGGGCCACTTGCTTACCTGAAATCCGGCTTGCTCCAGACCGCGCCGTACCCAGCCGGCGCAGGTATAGGTGGCAAACGTGGCACCAGGGCGGGATGCTCGCACGACGTGCCCGAATAGCGGTTGCGTCCACATTTCCGGATTTCGCGCTGGTGAAAAGCCATCGAGAAACCATGCGTCGACGCCGTCATGGATTTCAGGCAGCGTCTCGGCCACGTCGCCTATCGCCAGCGTGAGTCGTACCCGTCCATCGGCGAAGCTCCATCGATTCCAGCCCGGTACGCGGCGCGGCCAGCGTGCAATGAGATCATCGGCATACCGCCGCAACGCTGGCCATAGTGCCAGGGCATCGGCCAGATTCCGTCCATCGAGCGGATATTTTTCGATGCTGAAAAAATCCAGGCTGCCGCCGGATGGGGTGATCTCATCGAATAGTTGCCATGCGCACAGGAAGCTCAGTCCGGTGCCAAATCCCGTCTCGCCGATGGCAAATGCATCGCCGGTTGACAAAGACGCAAAACGCCCGGAGAGATGATTGCCTTGCAGGAACACATGGCGTTTTTCCGCCAGCCCGGAATCCCTTGAAAAGTAGATATCACCGAAGCGGCGCGAAAATGGTTGGCCATTTTGCCAATCAATCATGTGTGGAAGAGTTCAGCAGATGATCTCACTAAACTGATAACCCAGCTTTAATGGATGAGACATGATTCCACAAAGGCGCCGGGAGACATTCGCATGAGCTGACCTTGCAATCAGTCAATTTCATTAATCTGCTTGTGTAATCTGATCGCCTTTTTTCGACGCATTCGAAGGTTGAGAAACTCCACGCCGACCGAAAATGCCATTGCGAAATAAATATAACCTTTCGGAACATGCACATCAAAACCTTCCACAATAAGGGTTACTCCGACCAGGATCAGAAACGAGAGCGCAAGAATTTTGATGGTTGGATGGGTGTCTACAAAGTCTCCTATCGCCTTGGCCGCCATCAACATAACCAGCACCGCCAAAATGATAGCAATCGCCATCAATGAAACATGATCGACCAGACCAACGGCTGTTATGACTGAATCAAGCGAAAAAACGATATCCAGGATCGCAATCTGCACGAGCACCATTCCCATGCTGTTGGCGACAACTTTGTGGCCTTCATCATCCATTCCTTCGACGCTGTTGTGTATTTCATGAGTGGCTTTGGCCAGAAGAAACAGACCTCCTCCAATCAGTACGACATCGCGCCCTGAAATCGAGTTGCCGAGTAACTCAAACCATGGTTCGGTTAAACTCATTACCCATGAAATGGAGAACAGCAGACCGAGGCGAGTTAGCATGGCCAGGCCAAGACCCATTCTTCTCGCAAAATTGCGCTGAGCTTCGGGAAGGCGCCCTACGAGAATCGAGATGAAGATAATATTGTCGATTCCCAATACAATTTCCAACGCGGTTAACGTCACCAACGCTACCCATGCTTCCGGGCTAGCCAGCCACTCGAACATCCACTTCTCCCATTTTCGGCTTACTCTTTTTTAAACGCCGCTATTCTTCCATTCCTGCTTCTCTTACGCCAGATATTGTCATAAAGGTTTAGTGCATTGAGTCTCGCAGATTTGCTATCGGGGCTAATACCCCGGCTGTAGTCAGCCAGGAATAAAGTCTGTGGGTAGCTTACGTTATCACGTTCAGGGTTACGACGTAGGTTCATCTGGCATAAAGATGTCGATACCGGCCAGTTTCAAGGTTCGATAGCGCACACCCATTAAGTTTTTATATTGCTCGCCGGATCTTCCCGGCAGTAAATTTTATTGTAAATTTTCTATGAACATCAGTATTCATCATGTCTCCTGGCAGACATGATGCTATCCAGCCTCAGCCACGTTAGTCCTTTAATAACATAAATAAATCAGGTCACCTATTTGAATTTTTTCTACGTGTTCAAAGAGTAAACACGTGATGAAGCGTCTTGGAAACATTTTTTGTTAAGTACCGCACCGACTGCATTTGGCAATTCGCGCATTCTGTACTGGCCTGAAACGCTTTAACCCGATTGGATTTCTTCGCCGGGCATATAGCAGTAACGAGGATTTCTCAAATATTACATTTACAGGAGATAACCATGAGCTATGAAGATCGCGACACCTACGGCATGTACAAGAACTACGACGAGAAGGGGCCGGGGCCTCGATTGATGGGGGCTGACACGCTCATTGGAAACGATGTGTACAATCACAAGGATGAAGATCTGGGCGATATCAAGGAAATCATGCTGGATATAAACAATGGCAGAATCGCTTATGCGGTGTTGTCTTTCGGAGGATTTCTCGGTATCGCCAACAAGCTTTTCGCGGTGCCGTGGAGTGCGCTGAAGCTGGATACTGTGAACAAGCGCTTCACGCTCAACGTGGATAAGGAGCGCCTCGAATCCGCACCGGGATTCGATAAGGATAAGTGGCCGAATATGGCGGACCCGACCTGGCAAAATACGATCCATTCCTACTATGGAACAAAGTCATACACGGACTCGAAGTCTTCCGCCGACTACGTGACACCCGCCCACAGAAATGACGAGAGGATTATTCCGGTAGCGCCAGTTGGCACTGACAGCGTAAAAGACAAGCGGTACTGATGGCGCCAAAGACGAGACCGAAGAGTCCTGTCACTTTCATAAGTAGAAACCGCCGCCCGTAGATTCAAGGGTTGCGCGAACAAAGGAGGCAAGTCATCTTGTCTCCTTTGTTTTAGGCATCGGATGCAAAAAAGAATTGTTGATGAAACGGGGCTTCATGAAAGCGGCAAATTACCGGATTTAGGATAAAATTGCCTTTGTAGTTCGATGCATTGAGTGTTTATCTGTTTGTTCCTTGTGGCCTGTTAAAATCGGCCGGATGCGCCCCATTCCATACTGGTCCCTTTCCGGTTTTTACTTTTTTCATTTCGCTTTCATTGGCGCATTTGCTCCTTACTGGAGCCTGTATCTTAAATCCCTTACCTTCAGCGCCTTTCAGATCGGGGTGCTGATGTCGCTGTTGCATGTAACGCGTGTTTTTGCGCCCGCTGCGTGGGGCTGGCTTGCCGATCACACCGGCAAACGGTTGTTGATTGTGCAATTGGCCGCAATTATGGGATCAATAAGTTATTGCGGTGTTTTTTTTGGCGAATCGTTCGCCTGGATGGCCGCAACGATGGCGCTAATGAGCTTCTTCTGGAGCGCATCGTTGCCGCTGATCGAGGCAACCACGCTTTCTTACCTTGGCGAAAGCACCGCAAAATATGGGCGTATTCGCGCGTGGGGCTCGGTGGGGTTTATTTTCGCCGTGATAAGCGTCGGCTACCTGCTGGATGTCATGGATATTGGCTCGTTATTATGGGCGGTGCTGGGCTTCAAGCTGGGTATCATAATTTTTTCCCGGCAAATTCCCGATGCCGAAATAACGCTTCAGCCCGCGGACCATCTTTCCGTGCGGCAAATATTCAAACGCCCTGAAGTATTGGCGTTTTTTGCGGCGTGCTTGTTGATGGCGCTTGCTCATGGACCTTATTACACCTTTTATTCGATTTACCTGGTGGAGCACGGCTATAGCAAAGGTATTGTCGGCTGGTTATGGGCGATAGGTGTGATAGGCGAAATCGGTGTATTCTTTTTGATGCCGCAACTCATGCGCCGATTCGGGCTGAAACAGATCATGGTTTTCAGTTTAAGTTGTGCAATCGCGCGTTTCCTGATGATTGGCTGGGGAGTGGAATGGCCAGTCATAGTGTTGCTGGCGCAAATTCTGCACGCCGCGACGTACGGCGCCCATCATGCCACCGCGATGATGCTGGTGCATCATTTCTTCCGTGGACGCCATCAGGCCAAGGGGCAGGCCCTCTACACCAGTCTTACATTCGGCCTTGGGGGTGCGTTCGGAGGAGTATTCAGCGGTTACGTCTGGGAGCGGCTGGGAGCGGGCCTTACATTCACCATGAGCGCCGCTGCCGTTTTGCTCGGATTGGGATTGGTGGTCTGGAAGATGAACGTTAGCCGATGATGTGAAAAAAGGCTAAAGTTAAAAGCGTGGTCTTATGGGATAATTATAGATTCCCTTGGGATTTTGCAACATGCAAACCTTATACGACAAACTCTGGCAAAGCCATGTGGTGCATCAGGAGTCCGATAAACCGGACGGGATGGCACTTGTTTACATCGATCGTCATCTGGTGCATGAAGTCACCAGCCCGCAGGCGTTTGAAGGGCTGAAACTGGCTGGCCGCAAGCCCTGGCGGCGGGATTCGATTCTTGCCGTGGCTGACCACAATGTTCCCACCACCGGCCGCAGCCAGGGTATCAGCGACCCGATATCACGTTTGCAAGTGGAAACGCTCGACCAGAATTGCGAGGAATTGGACATCACCGAATTCAAAATGAACGATCTGCGTCAGGGGATTGTTCACGTGATCGGCCCGGAGCAGGGCGCCACGCTGCCTGGCATGACGGTGGTATGCGGTGATTCGCATACCAGCACACATGGTGCATTCGCGTGTCTCGCTTTTGGTATCGGTACCTCGGAGGTGGAGCACGTGCTGGCAACGCAGTGCCTGCTGATGAAAAAAGCAAAATCCATGCGGGTTGTGGTCGAAGGCGAGCTTGGTCACGGCATTACCGCCAAGGATATCGCGCTCGCCATTATCGGTAAAATCGGTACAGCGGGCGGTACCGGCTACGCCATTGAGTTCGCCGGCAGCGCCATACGCGCGCTTTCCATGGAAGGGCGCATGACGCTCTGCAATATGGCTATCGAGGCGGGCGCACGCGCGGGGATGATAGCGGTGGACAATATCACCATCGAGTACATCAAGGGACGTCCCTTCGCGCCCAAAGGCGACTTATGGGAAAAAGCGGCCGCTTACTGGCGCACGCTGAAAAGCGACCCGGATGCGGCCTTCGATGGGGTGGTGATACTGGATGCGGCACAGATCAAACCGCAAGTAACCTGGGGCACCTCGCCCGAAATGGTCACAACGGTTGACGGCAAGGTGCCTGATCCGTCACAGATTGCCGATGCGGTGAAGCGTCATGACATGGAACATGCCCTGAAGTACATGGGTCTTGCTCCCAATACGCCGATCACCGCCATTCGCCCGGACAAGATATTCATTGGGTCCTGCACCAATTCCCGCATTGAAGACTTGCGCGCGGCGGCGCACGTGGTAAAAGGCAAGCATATTGCCGCGAATATCAAGCTTGCCCTGGTCGTGCCGGGTTCCGGTCTGGTCAAGCATCAGGCGGAACAGGAAGGACTGGACAAGGTATTTCGTGAAGCGGGATTTGAATGGCGCGAACCGGGGTGTTCCATGTGTCTTGCGATGAATGACGACCGGCTCTCACCGGGGGAACGCTGCGCCTCGACATCCAATCGCAATTTTGAAGGCAGGCAGGGGCCGGGTGGGCGCACGCATCTGGTGAGTCCGGCGATGGCGGCGGCGGCGGCGGTGGCGGGGCACTTTGTGGATGTGCGGGAAATATATTAATATTAAACTTCGGAAAGTTTTTTTGTTTTTTAAGAGAGGGAGTTGCTATGAGAATGTTGTCCGTAATGATTGCATTAATTGCTGTTTTTCAATTGTCCGCATGTAATACGTTGGGTGGGGTGGGAAAAGATATTCAGAAGGGTGGCGAAGCCATTGAGAAATCGTCAAAGTAGCTAGTGGAGAAATTTCATTCCTGTGAGGGGCTGGTAGTGCCGCTGGATCGTGCCAACGTCGACACCGACGCTATAATTCCCAAGCAGTTTCTGAAGTCCATCAAGCGTTCCGGTTTCGGGCCGAATCTATTCGACGAATGGCGTTACCTGGATCATGGTGAGCCGGGGATGGATACCGCGCAGCGTAAACTCAACCCGGAATTCATACTCAACCTGCCGCGTTACCAGGGTGCGCAGATATTGCTTGCGCGCGCAAATTTCGGCTGTGGTTCGAGCCGGGAGCATGCGCCCTGGGCGCTTCAGGATTATGGGTTCCGGGTGATCATTGCGCCCAGTTTCGCCGATATCTTTTTCAACAATTGCTTCAAGATCGGTCTGCTGCCCATTGTGCTCGATGCAAACAATGTGGATCAATTGTTCCGCGAAGTATTAGCTGAAGGTTATCGTTTGGTTGTTAACCTGGAGGATCAGTCGGTGACTACCCCCGGCGGCGAATCCTTCTTCTTCGATATCGATCCTTTCCGCAAACATAGTCTGCTGAATGGCCTGGATGAAATTGGTCTGACATTGCAACATGCGGACAAGATCAAGGCGTTCGAGGCGAAGCACCGGGCGGCGCAGCCATGGTTGTTTGCCTGAAAACGTTCTAGTTCTAGTTTAGAAAAGGATTTTAGGGCACCTTTATAAACTCGAAACACTAAGTAAGCACATTTGCCAACCGAGGGCGCGAAGTGGGGTAAGCAGGCAATCCGCGCAGCGGATGCTCGCAAAGAAATTTTAGCGCGCCGCATATATTTAACCCGGATGTTTCATAAATTGACGTGCGTCCTCACTGGTCTTTTGTTTCGTATGGAAATCTTGTTCAGTCGGGCGTATGAATAACTACCCACTCTTTCGCAAAATCCCCCTACAAAACAAATTCCTGCGCAATCATCACGCGAATTTATGAAACATCCGGGTTAATATGTAAGCGGTAACATTTCTTGAGTCACGCAGTATCACGACGAGATCTGGATTTATTGAGGTGCCCTTTATGAAAATTGCAATCCTGGCTGGTGACGGTATTGGTCCGGAAATTGTCGCTCAAGCGGTGCGAGTACTGGAGGCATTAAGGAGCGATGGATTAAAATTTGAACTGGAACCGGGCCTATTGGGAGGGTGCGCTGTCGATGCGGCCGGCGAGCCATTTCCGGAGGCGACTCGCAGGCTTGTGGCCGATGCCGATGCCATCATCCTGGGTGCGGTGGGCGGTCCACAGTACGACATGCTGCCGCGTCAGATAAGACCGGAGCAGGGTTTGCTCGGCATACGCAAAATGCTGGGTTTGTTCGCCAATCTGCGGCCAGCGGTGCTTTATCCAGAGCTCGCCAACGCTTCAACGCTGAAACCTGAAATCGTGGCGGGCTTGGACATTCTCATCGTGCGAGAGTTGACCGGGGACATTTATTTCGGCGAGCCGCGTGGTATTGAACGGCGCGACGGTGAACGCGTTGGTTTCAATACCATGATTTATAGCGAAGCGGAGATACGCAGAATTGCACGGGTAGCCTTCCAGGCGGCGCGTAAACGCAATCGCAGGCTTTGCTCGGTGGACAAGATGAACGTGCTTGAATGCACGCAATTGTGGCGCGATGTGGTGACCGAGACGAACAAGGAATATCCGGACGTGGAACTTTCCCACATGCTGGTGGATAATGCCGCGATGCAGTTGGTGCGCAATCCCCGGCAGTTCGATGTAATGGTGACGGGCAACATGTTCGGCGATATCCTGTCGGATGAAGCCTCCATGCTTACCGGTTCCATCGGCATGTTGCCGTCGGCATCGCTGGACGACAAGAACAAGGGGCTATATGAGCCGATACACGGCTCGGCTCCGGACCTTGCCGGTAAAGATCTGGCCAATCCCCTGGCGACAATATTGTCGGTGGCGATGATGTTGCGCTACACATTTGACCAGGAGGCGGTGGCGGTGCGCATTGAGAATGCGGTGAAAAAGGTTCTTGCGCAGGGTTATCGTACCGGGGATATTTACGAACCAGGGATGACAAAGGTTGGCACCGTGGCAATGGGTGACGCGGTTCTGGCAAATATAGACAGATAGAGAGCGATCAATGAAACGAGTGGGATTTATTGGCTGGCGTGGCATGGTGGGTTCAGTACTGATGCAGCGAATGCGGGAAGAAAATGATTTCGCACTGGTTGAGCCGGTATTTTTCACCACTTCGCAGACGGGAGGCAAGGGTCCGGATATCGGCCGGGAAACATCGCCGCTCAAAGACGCCTACAACATAGACGAGCTAAAGGCGATGGATATCCTCATTTCCTGCCAGGGAGGGGATTATACCAGTGCGATCTTCCCCAGGCTGCGGCAGGCTGGCTGGCAGGGTTACTGGGTCGATGCGGCTTCGACGTTGCGCATGGGCGATGACGCGGTCATTATTCTCGACCCGGTCAACATGCCGGTCATCAAGCAGGCGCTGCACGATGATGTAAAAAATTACATCGGCGGTAATTGCACGGTAAGTTTAATGCTGATGGCGGTGGGCGGGTTGTTCGAAGAAGATATGGTGGAATGGATGAGCGCCATGACCTATCAGGCGGCTTCCGGCGCCGGCGCGCAGAATATGCGGGAATTGCTGCTGCAAATGGGCGAAGCCCATCGAGTGGCAAAAGATTTATTGGACGATCCGGCCTCAGGCATACTTGATATTGACCGGGAAGTGGCGGGAACATTGCGCAACGGGAATTTTCCGACTCAGAATTTCGGCGTGCCGCTGGCGGGCAGCCTCATTCCCTGGATAGACAAAGACCTTGGCAATGGTCAGACGCGGGAAGAATGGAAAGGCCAGTCCGAGACGAACAAGATCCTGGGGCGGAGTGATCATGCGGTTCCGGTTGACGGTATCTGCGTCCGTGTCGGCGCCATGCGCTGTCATAGTCAGGCGCTGACGATCAAGTTGAAGAAGGACGTTCCGCTTGACGAGATTGAGGATATTCTTGCCGCTTCCAACAGCTGGGTGCGAGTTGTTCCCAATGAGCGCGAGAGCACGATGAAAGAATTGACCCCAGCCATGGTTACCGGAACGCTTACTGTACCGGTAGGGCGGCTGCGCAAGCTTTCCATGGGGGGGGAGTACCTTTCGGCGTTTACGGTGGGCGATCAATTGCTGTGGGGCGCGGCGGAACCGTTGCGCAGGATGCTGAGAATTCTGGTAGAAGCTTAACCTTACGGGTGTTCTTCTCAAGAGCGTGCCGCAGTGCGTAAATTTGTTTCCAGAGTGTGTCTACTCTTAATCGTGTTTCTGTCGCCGGTGCTGGTTCATGCGACGGGCTTGGGCAGGCTGACTGTCAATTCCGGTCTGGGACAACCGTTCAAAGCGGAAATCGATCTGGTTACGGTAAAAAAAGAGGAGAAGTCTTCTTTAACGGTACGCCTTGCGCCACAGGAAATCTTCCGTCAGGCGAATATCGATTATGTACCCCTTCTTTCCACGTTTAAAGCGAGTATTGAAAGCCGCTCCGACGGAAACCCCTACATCAGGATAATTTCTCCGCAGCCTATCTCCGAGCCACTTCTGAACATCCTGATCGAACTGAATTGGCCGTCAGGGCGCGTGTTGCGGGAATACACCGTGGTGCTTGCCCCCCCGGAAATTAATGCACATCCATCTGTAACACCGGTAAGTCAAACCCATCTTCCCGCTCCTGTTAAAGCAGAGTCCATCGCATCTGAACAACCGGATATACCAGTCATAAGCTCTGTCACCGGTGAAAATCCGGCAACACCAGGATCCGCTTCCGTCAGGGGGATTCATACTGTCTATGGCCCTGTAAAGTACGGCGACACTTTAGCGGGAATAGTGAAAAATATTGTTCCCCCTTTCGGGGTAAGCTTTAATCAGATGTTGGTCGCGGTTCATCGTGCAAACCGGGATGCTTTCTTCGGCAATAATATGCATCAGCTTAAGACGGGGCCAATTTTGCGGGTACCGGGTAATAGCGAAATAGGCGCCATAACCGCGGAAGAGGCTGACAGAGAGGTAAAAATTCAGACAGTGGATTGGAACCGGCGGAAGATGGCAGAGGTAGTAGGAGCGGCCAAAGAACTAAAACAAACCGATACGGGGCAGATGGAATCCGCCGCCGATTTGGGAACCCCACTGGTCCCTTCTGCGGCGATTTTCCCTCAGGCAGGGCTGATTCGACAGCCCAATTTAGCAAAATCAATCCGTGCGCCGTAGCACTGAAGCGGACAGCCTGAAAGAAGCAACCGTCGAGTCTGTGGCGGAAATAACCTTTCGGTTCCGCTGTTTTTCCGAAAATTCGGGAATTCGGCTCTGGATCACAATAACCATGGCGGCGCTTCTTCTGTGAGAATCGCGCTGATACTGGAATACGACGGCAGTGCTTACTGTGGCTGGCAGAGCCAGCTATCGGGTGGTTCCGTGCAGGATGCTCTGGAAGCCGCATTATCAAGAATCGCATGTAATGACATTCGGGTAGTTTCGGCGGGACGCACCGATACCGGAGTTCACGCCGCCTATCAGGTGCTGCATTTCGACACTCAGGCACAGCGGCCGATGAGTGCCTGGGTGCGTGGCGTCAATGCACTGTTACCTGTCAGCATCGCGGTATTATGGGCATCGCAAATCCCGGATGATTTCCACGCCCGCTACTGCGCCAGAGAGCGCTGCTATCTCTATCTGCTATTGAATCATGCGGTGCGTCCCGGGCTTTGTCACGGCAAGATCGGCTGGTTTCATCAGACGCTTGATGTTGAACAAATGCGGACAGCGGCACAAATGCTGCTGGGCGAGCATGACTTCAGCGCCTTTCGTGCCGCCGAATGCCAGGCGAAATCCCCCGTGCGTAATTTGACAAAACTGGAGATAACGCGCCAGGGCGATCTTATTGCATTCGAATTGCGTGCCAACGCGTTTTTGCATCATATGGTGCGTAACATCGTGGGTTGCCTGATTTATGTGGGCAAAGGCAAATACCCCCCTGAATGGATAAATGTGTTGTTAACAGGCCGTGAGCGTCGCTACGCCGCCCCTACTTTCCCCGCCGCGGGGTTATACTTGGCGGGGGTCACCTACGATGCCAAATGGAAGCTTCCCGGTTTGGTCGAGCCGCCGCTTGCCGCGGTGTTGTCGAGGACGGGCAGGCTGGCTGGATTCCGATAAGACGAACTGCGGGCATGTCTATTCGAGTAAAAATTTGTGGTATTACGCGTGTTGAAGACGCGCTGATGGCGGTGAATCTTGGAGCGAATGCCATTGGCCTTGTATTCTGGAGCCAGAGTGCGCGGTATGTCGCGCCCGCTACGGCCCGGGAAATTATTGCCGCGCTGCCGCCATTCATTAGCGCGGTGGGCGTGTATGTTAATCCGGATACGGAATGGGTAAAGGAAACTTCCTCCACGGCGGGTCTGAATTTGCTTCAGTTTCATGGTGATGAATCCCCGGATTTTTGTCGGAAATTTTCACTGCCTTATATAAAGGCCGTGGGCGTCAGAGCCGGTATAGATTTGTTACAATACGCAACCCGTTATACCGGTGCCAGAGGATTGTTGCTGGATACTTATGTTAAAGGCGAGCCGGGTGGCACCGGACATGTGTTTGACTGGCGCCTGATTCCGCGAGATCTGCCGCTGCCATTGATACTTTCGGGCGGGCTGCATGCCGCCAACGTTACCGAGGCAATCAGGCAGGCTCATCCTTGGGCGGTAGATGTATCGAGCGGTGTGGAAGCTGCCAAAGGCATCAAGGACGCGGAAAAAATTGCTGCTTTCATGCAAGGAGTTCGAAATAGTGAAAGTTTATGATCTTCCTGACAGTCACGGTCACTTCGGCCCATACGGTGGCGTGTTCGTTGCCGAGACGCTGATTGCGGCGCTGGAGGAATTGCGCGTTCAATATGAACGCTATCGCAGTGATGCCGACTTTCAGGCCGAATTTGCTTATGAGTTGAAGCACTATGTGGGACGGCCCAGCCCTATTTACCATGCAAAAAGATGGTCGGCGCAGCTGGGAGGTGCGCAGATTCTGCTGAAGCGCGAAGACCTGAATCATACCGGCGCGCACAAAATCAACAATGCCATTGGACAGGCTCTTCTTGCCAGGCGCATGGGTAAATCACGCGTGATTGCCGAAACGGGCGCGGGTCAGCATGGCGTGGCCAGCGCCACGGTAGCCGCGCGTTATGGCATGCAATGTGTGGTATACATGGGTTCCGTGGATGTGGAGCGCCAGGCCGCCAACGTTTACCGGATGAAGCTTCTGGGCGCCACGGTGGTGCCGGTCGAATCAGGCTCCCGGACACTGAAAGATGCGCTCAATGAGGCCATGCGCGATTGGGTGACCAACATCGAAGATACGTTCTACATCATCGGCACGGTGGCCGGACCCCACCCTTATCCGATGATGGTGCGTGATTTTCAGGCGATTATTGGACGGGAAGCGATTGTGCAGATGCAGGAAGAATACGGGCGCCAGCCGGATACGTTAATCGCATGCGTGGGGGGTGGGTCCAACGCAATTGGCCTATTTTATCCTTATCTGGACAGTAACATCCGCATGATAGGCGTGGAAGCGGCGGGGCTCGGCATTGAAAGTGGCCGGCATGCCGCTACCCTTACACAGGGAACGCCGGGCGTGCTGCATGGTAATCGCACGTACCTGATCCAGGATGAGAATGGGCAGATCATCGAGACTCACTCCATTTCGGCCGGCCTGGATTATCCTGGTGTCGGGCCGGAACATGCGTGGCTCAAGGACAGCCATCGTGCCGAATACGTGGGCATAACCGATGACGAGGCGCTGGCGGCTTTCCATGGCCTGTGTCATTACGAAGGGATTATACCGGCGCTGGAATCCAGTCATGCGCTGGCTTATGCCGCCAAGCTCGCCCCCACGCTTAGCCGGGACAAGCTGTTGCTGGTGAATCTCTCCGGCCGCGGGGACAAGGATATGGCCACCGTGGCGCACGCTTCCAATATCACCCTCTAATTCATTCATTATTTCATGTCCCGCATTGCGACTACCTTTGACGAACTGCGCCAGCATGGCAGAAAAGCGTTGATCCCCTTTATCACCGCCGGCGATCCCGAACCTGCGATGATGGTGCCGTTGATGCATGAACTGGTGAAGGCGGGTGCCGATATCATCGAACTGGGCGTGCCTTTTTCCGATCCCATGGCTGACGGGCCCACCATACAGCGATCCTCCGAGCGGGCGTTAAAGCATCATGTTGGCTTGAAGGATGTCTTGACCATGGTGGAGGAATTCAGAGAAAACGACACCTCCACGCCGGTAGTGTTAATGGGTTACGCTAATCCGATAGAAGCAATGGGATACGAGAAATTCACGGTAAGAGCAAAAGCGTGTGGCGTAGACGGGGTATTAACGGTGGATTATCCGCCGGAAGAGTCGGGGGAATGGGTGAAATATCTGGAACGCCAGCAGATCGATGCGATCTTCCTGCTGTCTCCCACTACCCCGCGGGCGCGCATTGAACATGTAGCGGAAATGGCGAAGGGATATGTATATTACGTTTCGCTAAAAGGAGTAACTGGCGCATTAAGTCTGGATCTTAGCGATGTGGCTAACAAGTTGACTCAATTGCGTTCACACATTTCCATTCCCATTGGCGTCGGTTTCGGTATACGCGACAGCACGACAGCCAGGGCGGTGGCGGAGCTTGCGGACGCAGTGGTGGTCGGTAGCCGCATTATCGAGGAGATAGAAAACTCGCCCAAAGGGGAGATGCTGGCGAATGTGAATCGTTTGGTAAGAAGCCTGCGAAGTGCAATTGACGAAGCGGGTACTGATCACACAAACCTATGAGCTGGTTTCAGAAACTTCTCCCGCCAAAAATCAAGCGCAAGGAAAGCGGCGAAAAGAAAGCCGTCCCTGAGGGGCTGTGGAGCAAATGCGCCTCCTGCGAAGCCGTGCTGTATTACTCCGATCTGGGAAATAATCTCAACGTCTGCCCCAAGTGCAACCATCACAATCGTATTTCCGCCAGAGTACGCCTTGATTTGTTACTGGATACCGAGGGACGCTATGAAATCGGCGCGGAAGTACTCTCACTTGACCCGCTTAAGTTCAAGGATAGCAAGCGGTACATTGACCGGTTATCGGGTGCGAAAAAAGATACAGACGAAGACGATGCCCTGGTGGTGATGCAGGGGAGCGTAAAAACCGTTCCCCTGGTTGCGGCGGCGTTTGAATTCGGTTTCATGGGCGGTTCGATGGGGTCGGTGGTGGGCGAGCGCTTCACGCGCGGGGTGAGGGTATGCGTGGAACAGCGTCTGCCCTTTGTATGTTTTTCCGCCAGCGGCGGGGCGCGCATGCAGGAAGGGTTGCTATCACTCATGCAAATGGCCAAGACATCGGCGGCGCTAACCCAGTTGAGTCAGCAGCGGCTTCCTTTTATTTCGGTACTGACCGATCCCACCATGGGCGGCGTATCGGCCAGTTTTGCTTTCATAGGTGACGTGGTAATTGCCGAGCCGGGGGCGCTGATTGGTTTTGCGGGGCCGCGCGTGATCGAGCAGACGGTGCGCCAAACCCTGCCGGAAGGCTTTCAACGTGCCGAATTCCTGTTGGAGCATGGCGCAATAGACATGATCGTCGACCGCAGACGCATGCGCGACAAGCTTGCCAACCTGTGCACGTTGCTGATGCATACGTCCGCGCCGGCCTCGTAATTGCTGGCTACGCTTCAGTCTGATCGTATCCCGGCTTTATGCTACATGTATGGAAGGGCATGAGGCGCCGATGAGGGAAACAGATTCAACCTAAATCCGGCAGTTGGACGGGGCGGAGTGTGCGGTTTTTAGGGTGCGGGGCAAGGCGCAACGACGCGGAATGGTCATTCCATTCCAAGGAGTTGCAACGCTGCCATGCGGCGTAAAAATCGTGCAATCCGTCCCGTAGCGGCGGCTCATCCAAAAAGTGAGGGACAAATAGCACGAAACATTGTTATTAATCATAATGCTAGCCTAATAAATGAGCGATCAACTGCCGGATTTAGGTTCAAAATCCAGAACGCTTTCCGGCTGGCTGACCTATCTTGAGCGTCTCCATCCCGAGGCTGTCGAAATGGGGCTGGAGCGTGTAAATCGCGTCTGGAACGAGCTGGGCCTTGCATCATCTTTTCCCATCATCATAGTCGGCGGGACCAATGGCAAAGGGTCAACGTGCGCCATGATGGAGGCAATTCTAAGCTGTGCCGGGTACCGTGTGGGCTGTTACACGTCGCCCCACCTGCTGCGTTATAACGAGCGGGTGCGGATAAGCCGGCAAGAGGTGAGTGACGGAGAATTGTGCAGTGCTTTTGATGTTGTGGAATCAGCCCGCATCAGCAGCGGTATTTCCCTGACCTATTTCGAGTTCGGTACACTGGCGGCGATGCAATTATTCAGTCAAGCCGGCGTGGACGTTGCGATTCTGGAAGTGGGGCTGGGCGGACGGCTGGATGCGGTCAATATTTTTGATGCCGATTGCGCGGTGCTCACCAGCATCGACTTCGATCATATGGACTATCTCGGTGACACCCGGGAAAAAATAGGATTCGAGAAGGCGGGAATTTTCAGAAGCGGGCGGCCCGCAATCGGTGCGGAGCCGGATATTCCCGCGAGTGTCCGTCATCATGCAAATACTATCGGTGCGAATTTGATGCACGTCGGCGAGCACTTCGGCTATTCAGCCAGCGCAGCCGATGCAACCCTATGGGGTTATTGGGGGCCTGCCGGAAAACGTCATTCGCTTCCCCATCCCGCCCTGCGCGGCGCTTATCAGCTGCGCAACGCCAGTGCTTGCCTGGCGGCGCTCGATACCGTCCGGGATCGTTTGCCGATTACCATGAGCGACGTACGCCAAGGCTTACTGGGCATCACGTTACCAGGGAGGTTTCAGGTATTACCCGGCCGGCCGGCGACGGTGCTCGATGTAGCGCACAATCCTGGTGCCGCGCATGCGCTGGCTATTAACCTCGGCAGCATGGGACACTACCGGAAAACTTATGCGGTATTCGCAATGCTAAAGGATAAGGATATTACCGGCGTGGCGCGGGCGCTTGCGGCAAAGGTGGATATATGGCTGACCGCGGGTATCGATGCGCCGCGCGGTGCTTCGGCAGATGAAGTGAGGCAGGCATTGGAAGCAGCGGGGGTCGAAAGCGCGGGTGAGACTATTCGTGCTTTTCCCAGTCCCGCCATGGCCTACGCATATGCCTGT
>JBDSSX010000081.1:0-1740 GCA_039928555.1 Nitrosospira sp.
GTGGGAGAATAATGCATTTTGGTTGGCGCAGGAATGTGGCAAATTGTCGCACCGGAATCAAACCTTCATTCTATTCAACCTGGATAATTCATCAGGACGCGAGATGATGGCGAGGCAGGTTGCGAGACAGTTTTGCCGGTTGGGAGAAGTCCATAGCCTGGTCTATGGACGCCGAGCAAGCGGCGAAAATGGCCGCAAGCTGGCCGCCAGCACTCGCGTAGGCTCGCAGAGCCGCCTAATGGATTATCTGGGTTTGAGTCTATAAGCTAATAGATATCATCAATTTTTCTCTGCGGTACGCAGGTCGCGGCACGGCCGGTATCGAGTTCAATCAGATTCTTCGATACTTCCACAGCCACACTCGAAACCGCGCGTTGCACGCCTTTAACCACGCTCTCGATACCCCCACTGACCGGCTCTGAAATCACCGCATAACATATGGCGCTACGGCCATCGGTAGAACGCGTAATTGCCCAGTTGAATCTTGCCGCAACCTTATCGCCCACTATCGCGTCAAACTGGTTAAGCTCAATCGCAATGCGGTAAATAGGCTGATCGGGTTTATGAACCCCGCGTGCCTCGTTTACCGCTCCGGTTTGATCAGCGATGCCGGTGGCGAACGCGTCACGCAGTTCCTTATTGAAATGCGAGGACCAGCGATCCTGTTCAAGGATGAAAAGCTGCGTTTCCTGCCCCGAACCTCGAGAGCGCACAACCAGTTGCGGACGGGCGAGCCGTTCCGGGACATTGACCGGCAGCACTTCAATATAAATTGGCGCGGGGGAACGTTGGGATGCGTCCGCCACCTCAGAGGACCTGGACGGAGCCGACAGCGTATAAAACCGCGTATCCGGAACCGATGCGCAGCCCGCGGCCAGTAATGCTCCCATCATGCCAAGTATGCCGCGTGTCATTGATTTCATTGTTTGTCCTTCTGCTTTCCCCGGATTACCGCTTCAGGATGAAGTTCGAAATAATCTGTCAAGATTCTCAGTGAAGCGGCCGCCCGCGATAATTCCTGTAGCATCTGACGCAAATCCTGCTGCAACGGAGCGTCTTCAGACAACGTGCGCTCTACGGCACTCAAGGTTTTACTCACATCTTTCATCGCCACGGCCATTTCGGGCGCCACATCATTGTTCAATTTTTCCGCGAGCCGTCCGGTGCTGTTCAGCGTTTGCTTGAGCTCTTTTAACGAATGCTGTAATTCGTTGCCAATCTGATCGAAAGGTACCTTGCTTAACTTGAGCGTTATCTCTGACACCTGTGTTTGAAGCGCATCCGCACTGCTAGGAATAGTGGGCAATTGCAATAATGTGCGGGAAGCATCCGCGCCGGCCGCATTCCCGGAGGCGTCTTTATTTGCCGGGAAGATCTTGGGGAAAAAATCGAAGGCAATATAAACTTGCCCGGTGAACAGGTTGCCTGTTCTCAATTGCGCACCCAAACCACGGCTGATCATGAATTGCAAACGCTGTTGCGGCGTGTACTTCGATTGCCTTTGAAACTCGACAAATTTCCGGCCCAGACGCTCCGGATAAACTTCCACCAGTACCGGCATGCTGAATTCCTGCTGCTTGGGATCGTATTCAATACCTACCGATTTAACATGCCCCAATGTCAGTCCGCGAAAACTGACTTCGGCACCCGGCGCCAGGCCACGCACGGATTGCTTGAAATTAAGCAATACGATGGCTGCCTCGCCATCTTGTTCCTTTAACGCTTCAGACTGGCTTTCCG
>JBDSSX010000082.1:0-3779 GCA_039928555.1 Nitrosospira sp.
CCAATACGCCGGAGAAAATCCTTGCCTTGGGTGAAGCCGGTTTGCGGGATGCCATCAAGAGCATCGGGCTATATAAAACTAAAGCAAAGAATATTCTGGCTACTTGCGCCCTGCTCATCGAGCATCACGGCGGCATAGTGCCGCAAACCCGGGGGCAGTTGGAAAAATTACCCGGCGTGGGACGCAAGACCGCCAATGTAATATTGAACACCGCATTCGGTGAACCCACTATCGCAGTGGATACCCACATTTTTCGTGTCGCCAATCGTACCGGAATCGCACCCGGGAAAACCGTGCTGGAAGTGGAGCTGAAACTCCTGAAACGTATTCCAAAAGAATTCCGCCACGACGCCCATCACTGGCTTATTTTGCATGGGCGCTATGTATGCATCGCAAGGAAGCCGAAATGCGCGGCGTGCATCATTAATGATTTGTGCGAGTACCAGGACAAAAACCTTTGATGAAAAATATTCCCGTTTCGGTTGCGTCTTGAATGTTTAATCCCTCAAGAGAGCAGGCACGTCAATTTTTCTTCGACACGTGGCGCAAATACCGGCAGCGAGAAATGCTTTCCGCGATGGAAGACATGGCGCTCGAGGTCATTCTGCTGCATCCGGAGTACCATGCCATGCTTGACGACGCAGAGCGCTATCAAGACAAGGATTATTTGCCCGAAATGGGTGATACCAATCCCTTTCTGCACATGAGCATGCATATCGCCATCAAAGAACAACTTTCAATAGACCAGCCTGTGGGAATTCGCAAGCAGTTTGAACGGCTGATGAAGAAAGTCGGTGATGAACACGCCGTTATGCATCAAGTCATGGAGTGTCTTGCCGAAATGATCTGGCAATCGCAACGCAACAGGTCAGCTTTGGACGTCACGGTTTATTTTGAATGCCTGGATCGGCGGGAAAATTGATCTGCACTTGACGTGTCGTCCCGTTTTTCGCGCGCTGAATAAACAGACAGGAAAAGCTCTTCCGTCCGCCAAGGAACCTCTGAATAAGTTCCTCGCGGCCGTCCCTTCGCTCAGTTGATAAATGAGCGGCAAAAACGGGCGGCTCACCGCAGGGGGTTGCACTCCCTCGCATCATGATGCGAGCTACGACTTCGTCGTGCGCCATGTAAGCATCCCGATTCTGCCGCAATGCGTTCCGCGGACGACTTGTTCAGAGGTTCTCTAATCAATATTTGGTTTTCAGGCCAGATTGACTGGCAAAATAGGCCGCCAGATTTTCAATGTCTTCTTTGCTCAGCGCTGCGGCCATACCGGCCATTATGGGATCTTTACGGGCACCTGACTTATATTCGTTCAGGGATTTTTCGATATAGCTCGCGTGCTGTCCAGCAATCTTCGGGAAAGCTGGAGCAGGACTGTTGCCGTCGGGGCCGTGACATGCGGCGCAAACTTCAGCCGACTTTTTCTTGCCAGCCTCAATATTGGCGGCTATTCCCTGACTGGAAATCAGAAGCAATGCACCGCTCGCCGCGGCAATAACAAAATTTTTCATAGGGCTTTCCTTGCGTAATGAATAAATTATTTTCCGGAACCGGCGTAATAGGCGGCCAGGTCTTCCATATCCTGCTCGGAAAGCGTGGCGGCGATACCTTTCATGCTGGGATGACTGCGGGCGTCGGTTTTATATGCCTGAAGTGCCTTGACCAGGTATTCAGCATGCTGGCCGCCCAGTCTTGGGACCTGATACACTGTGGGATACGATGTCCGGTATCCTTCTATACCATGACAACCGACGCACATGGCATTTTTCTGCTTACCCGCAACCGGGTCACCGGCTGCATGAGCGGCGCTGGTGAATGCCAGAAGCAGACTCCATGCAAATATATTCACTATTGCTGGTCGTTTCATTATGAGTGCCCTCTTTTCAAAAAGAGCGACTCTAAACGATGTACCATTCCTGGTCAACGAATAAAGTAGCAGGATATATGGGAACTTATCGTTATTTCTTCTGTCTTGGGGTCGACTGTTTCGCTTCCAGTTCCTCCCATCGGGCGAGATAGTTTAGGAGTTCCGATTCAATGATAGCAAGGCGTTCTTGCAGGGTTCTGGCTTCATCCGGGCAATCACGGTAAATACCCGGAGAACATAACTGACGGGTAATATCCGCTTGCTCACGCTCCAAGGTCTCGATTTTTGATGGTAACTCATCAAGTTCGCGCGTTTCATTGTAACCCAATTTGACGCGAGCGGCCGGTTCCCGCATTTTCTCCGTCGAGACCGAGGGTTGCTGTTGAGGCACTCGTGGCTTTATCGCTGCTTTTAAAACATTTCTTGCGCGGATCCAATCTTCGTAGCCCCCCACATACTCTCGCAGTACGCCATCACCTTCGAATGCGATCACCTGGGTTACCACGTTATCAAGAAATTCCCGATCATGGCTTACCAGGAACAACGTACCCGAATAGTTTTGCAGCAGTACCTCAAGCAGTTCCAGCGTTTCAATATCCAGATCGTTCGTTGGCTCATCCAGAACCAGTACGTTGGCAGGACGAGTGAACAAGCGTGCGAGCAATAGCCGGTTGCGCTCTCCACCAGAGAGCGATTTTACTGGCGAGCGTGTCCGCGCGGGCGCAAACAAAAAATCCTCCAGGTAACTGATAACATGCTTCCTTACGCCGCCGATGTCGATGAAATCGGAGCCTTGGCTGATAGTCTCGATCAGCGTCGCTTCCTCATCTAATTGCTCGCGCATCTGATCAAAATAGGCGACTGCCAGTTTGGTTCCCTGCCGCACGTTGCCCGTATCAGGCTGCAGCTCACCCAGTATCAGTTTGAGCAAGGTGGATTTTCCCGCACCATTGGGCCCCAGCAATCCTACGCGGTCGCCGCGCAGGATACGGCAGGAAAAGTCTTCGATGATAGTTTTATCGCCGTAGCTTTTGCTGACGTGCTCCAACTCGGCGACCATCCGCCCGGATCTCGCACCCTCGTCCACGTTGAGCCGAACGGTACCCACCCGTTCGCGGCGAGCGGCACGTTCCAGCCGCAACGTTTCCAGCCGCCGCACCCTGCCTTCATTCCGGGTACGGCGTGCCTGGATCCCCTTGCGTATCCACACCTCTTCCTGCGCCAGCACCTTATCGAATTTTTGATTATGGGTTGCCTCGATTTCCAGCAATTCCATTTTCTTCTGCTGATATTCAGCGAAATTACCGGGGAAAGTCGTTAAATTTCCGCGATCGAGTTCGATAATTCGTGTTGCCACGTTGTTTAGGAAGCGGCGATCATGGGTAACAAATAGTACGCTTCCGGTAAAATCTCGAAGTAGTCCTTCCAGCCATTCTATAGAGAGAAAATCAAGATGGTTTGTCGGTTCATCCAGCAGTAGCACGTCGGGCGATACCACTAGCGCGCGGGCCAGCGCAACACGCTTTTTTTGGCCGCCGGAAAGCTGTCCGATTAACGCATCGGTGGGAAGATTAAGTTTGTCAATGGCGGTTTCCACCCTTCCCTGGATGCGCCATCCATCCTGAGTCTCCAGCTCCGCTTGCAAATCCTGCAAGCGGGAAAGAAGTTCGCCGGTATCTCCCGCGCCGTCGCTCAAGGCATGAGAAACCTCGTGATAATCGAGCAGCGTTTGACTGATTGCGCCCAATCCTTTGGATACTTCCTGAAATACCGTGAGAGCCGTATCCAGCTCCGGCTCCTGCGGCACGTAAGCCAGCCTCAAGGCGGGTGCGCGCCAGATCTTGCCATCGTCCGGCCGGTTTTCGGCCGCCAGAATACGCAGCAGGCTTGATTTACCGCCGCCATTCCT
>JBDSSX010000083.1:0-3364 GCA_039928555.1 Nitrosospira sp.
CCCATGCCGCAGCCGGGACGGGTGGCGGAAACAACGCCGGCGGCATACGAGCCCGGCAAGGCAACTTCGGGTAAATCGCCCAAAGGTGCCGTTGAAGCGCCTGTTTCCGGCAGGGAAGCGCTAATCAAGGAAGTTGTAGATGCGATGCGGCGCATGCCGGATGAAGATGCCTCTCGCCTGGTAACGATAAGCAAAGCGCTTGTAGCCGCCAAACCGGACCAAAAGGAAGATGCGATGATAGATTTGAAACCTTTACCCAAGCCGGATTTGGCGCCTCACCCGCCTCCGGCATTTCCTCCGCGCCGGATGCCCTCGAGAGCCAAGACTCGGGGAAAGACGGCAATTTGATAGAAGGCAGCAATACAGGTATCAGCAAAATCGCCGCAAATTTGACAGACGCGGGAGAAATTAGCGAGGGGCATTGAAAAGGTGGATAAATCAGTGCAAGGCATCTAAAATGAGGGCGCATGGCTATTCGTATGCAACGATGAGCAATGCCACATGGCGGCAATCCAGTCATTGTTTGGAGGCGGCATGAAATTCAGCACCATGGCATTGGGCGCCTTTCTCGCTGTTTTGATGGCCGCGGTTATGCATGACGATACGCATGCGGAAACACCTCAGCTCAGGGACCGGCAGACCGGAAAATATCTGGGAAATCTCAGCGCCAATCCCTATGACCCCAATTCCACAAGCAACCCTTACGGACAATATGGGAGCAAATACAGCCCCGATTCCATCAACAATCCCTACGGCCGGTACGGAAGCCCATACAGCAACGATAGCGCCAATAACCCCTACGCAATCAATCCTCCGGCGATAGTCGATCCACAGCGATGAAAACCATGCCAAAACCCTACGACAATCTGGAAATGCTATTCGCTTTTCATATTTCGGAAAAAGCGCGCGTTAGACAAAAGCGATATATCCAGCAATTTCCCGAGCATTTGCGAGAAATGGAAAAACGTCATTACACGCTTGAACGCGCGGTAAAGGAGGTACTGGCGGAAGTCGCTGAAGTGGCATTGCTTATCAAGGAGCTTGAATCTTTACCCGCCTCGGGACAATAGCGGAACGTTCTTATTCAAATCCATAAATCTGAACACTTATCCATCTGGAGCCAATTATGAAACTCATCATCTTCGCCCTGCTCGGCACCTTGATGCTTTCCTCATGCGTTACGGGAGGAAAAATGACGGGACTGCGGGAGGGACTCACAAAAGACGAAGTGACAAGAATCGTCGGCAACCCGGACGGCTACCAGCGTAGCGGCGAATATGAAGTCCTGCTCTACATCGAGCGGCGCACCAGCGCCTGGTCTTTTTTCTCCGGCTCCATTCATGATATTGTCGATTATTCGATAATTCTGAAAGATGGTCAGGTGATCGAATACGGTCCCGGCAGAGCCCAGCAACGAGAGTCCGGCGAAATCCCGTTCAGACGGGTTCCCTACCGGTAACGCTTCACATCCTCTTCCCGCTCACCGTTTTATAACGGTGACGCAGTCTCGTTGCATACAAGTTTCCTTGACATTTACAAGATTTACTTGTAATATTCGATCCGGTGCCGCATTCCATCGCGGCATTTTGGAACCTCTAAGAACCAACCGCGAAACAGACGCGCAGCCCGAACCGGCATAGCCTCGATCCAGTAAGCCCTTGATGGCATGGAAAGACAAGCGGCCGGCGACGGAAAAGCGCAAAGAAATGTCCAGGCCGTGCCTGGCGCGGAACTCGGCCCGCTTTGAAAGGGCCAGAATAACCCTAAACTTTGTAGCCATCAGGATGAGGATTTGATAATGGGGCGCTGGGCTGAATTATGGACTGAACACCGCCCGGCGCCCCTCCCCCTCACCGACACGGAAATACTGGATTGGCTGGGTGAGCACTGCGATCAGGCGGTCTATAACCGTCCCACCGTGGAATACACTGGCGGCTTCACGTTATATTGCGACGATATCAAGACCAGCGCGGCAACCCTGCGCGCCACGGTTTGCCTGGCAGCGGCCAAGTGGAAGGAGGTTAATGAATAGCTTTTTTGTCGGATTACGCTGCGCTAATCCGACCTACTGACTTTATACAAGCTAACGTATGAGTACAGCGGCTAGCGAAGGCAATCCTTTGGAGCGAATGCTTAGCCGCGTCCGCCGAACCTCTTATTGAGAATCGAGTACACAGTTCCCTTTCCGCCAATAATCTCTTGGCATGTTTTCTCCATTCTCCTGGTTAGCTCATCCAGCTTCGGATTGATTGGATCGCTCTCAGCAAGTCCTTCCCAAAAAACCGCTTCGTACTTGCTGATCTGTTTCTGATGACCCTCCTGTTTCGCCGGAGTTTGAAAGTCGTCGCGAGTCCACAATCGAGACAGCATACTTGCCGAGCTTTGAATCTCATTCACCACACCCCTGAGATCGTCGAAAGGCTTTGCGGGTTCTTTTCCTATTTGAGCCATGAAACGATAGCGCATCGCATGTAGCTTGCTGAAAAGTTCTTTATTGTCTCTGTATCGTTTGAAAATGATGGATGCTTGTTTTCTGGCGCGATAGCCTGCATCAGATTCATTCTCGGCCTTTACCACATCTTCTGTTTCACTCGAATAACTCGCAGGGTTGCGCATATACTTAATCGCATCTGCCGCTTCATAGAACAAAGCAAGAGTCTCCTCCGCCAGCTCTATCTGACGCTTTGCTGTATGCTCTCTCCGCCACGAGTCGATTCCATAAATCGCGAGCCAGATAGCAATGAACGCGGAAAATTGATTCAAGACTTCGAGTAATGCCATGAGGTACCTAAATATTTGTAGGCTCAATATTTGTAGGTCGGATTAGCGCAGCGTAATCCGACACCGACAATTCACTCCATTATTCATGCCCCACCCCATCGAGATCCATTACACTTTGACCCCAATCCGGTGGATACAACCCGGACTCTACGTACCGGTGAAAACTCGAATACGGCCAATCCTTCACGGATGTAATCAGACCGTGCTTTACAGGGTTGAAATGGATGTAATTTATATGCTGGGCCATATCGGCTTCGTCCCGCAGTGCATGCTCCCAGTAGCGATGCTGCCATGGTGCCTGTTGCACCTTTCCCGATTTCACGGATGGATCCTGGTTCGGAGTCATGCCCAAAACCGGATCATAATGCTTGGTGAACCATGTCTTGATCAACCGCCAGCGTGTCGCGAAATCGGCATCGCCCTCCAGGAGCGACCAGATGCAATGCAGATGATCGGGAAGGACCACCATCGCATCCACGTCGAAAAGGCGGCGCGAACGTACCGCATGGAATGCCATCCGCAATGTATCCACAGCCTCTTCGGATGCAAACAAGGGAGGACGTTCCGCTGTGACGACAGTGAA
>JBDSSX010000084.1:0-1806 GCA_039928555.1 Nitrosospira sp.
TCATTATCGGCCAGATCACGGCAGGTGCGTGCGCCAATTACCATGTCGAGGAAGACCGGAGGTCAGCTATTTTCCGCGCGATTCAAGGCGCGCAAAAGGATGATGTCGTGTTAATCGCGGGAAAGGGCCATGAAGCGTACCAGGAAATAGATGGGAAAAAGCTTCCGTTCAGCGATGCCGAGGTCGCAAGACAGGCACTGCGGGATTTAACCAGGGTACCGATGCAAACATGATGACGGTGCGGGAAGCAGCCCAGGCGCTGCATGGCGAATGGCGTGGTCAAGATGTGCGCTTTACCGCCGTTAGCACCGATAGCCGTACGGTGGGATGCGGCGGTTTGTTTGTCGCGTTGATTGGAGAGAAATTCGATGGCCATGATTTTATAGCCGAGGTGAAGAAAAAGGGCGCGGCCGCGGCAATGGTTTGTCTGGAATCAGCGGCTGAAAGTCAGGCATCGGGAATCCCCCTGATCCTGGTGAAGGACACCCGCCTGGGGTTGGGACAGCTGGCTGCGCACTGGCGTAGCTGCTTCAGCATTCCGGTGATTGCGGTGACCGGCAGTAATGGCAAGACCACTGTAAAAGAAATGATCGCATCCATATTGCGAAGAGTGGTGGAGGCGGTGGGCGGGGCGGGCGACTCGGGCGGCTCGGACAGGGTACTGGCGACGGAAGGCAATCTTAACAATGATATCGGCGTGCCTCTGATGCTGTTGCGGTTGCGCGAGCGGCATGTTTATGCGGTGATCGAAATGGGCATGAATCATGCCGGCGAAATTGCGTATTTGACCCGTCTGGCAAAGCCCGGCGTGGCGCTGATTACCAATGCGGGGGTGGCGCATGTCGAAGGGTTGGGTTCGTTGCAAGCGGTCGCTTGCGCCAAGGGTGAAATTTTTGAGGGGCTCGATCAACACGGCATAGTCGTCATCAACGCCGATGATCCGAACGCTCCGCTATGGCGAAAACTCGCCGGTAACAGAAAAGTGGTGGATTTTGGTCTTGGCGGAGAACCAAAAGTGAGTGCGCGCTACCGGTTGAACTTTCTCGGCAGCGGGATGACGTTGATTCTGCCTGATGGCGTCGAAGAGGTGGAGCTGCAGGTGCCCGGTGAGCACAACGTACGCAATGCGCTGGCGGCGGCGGCGGTGGCAGTGGCCATGGGTATTGATACGAAAGTGATCGCATCAGGATTGAGAGAATTTCGCGGAGTGAAAGGGCGTTTGCAGAAAAAACGCGGCTTGCATGGCGCGATATTGATAGATGACAGTTATAACGCCAACCCGGAATCGGTGAGAGCCGCGCTGGCTGTGCTGGCTAAAGCACCAGGTAAAAAAATCCTGGTGCTTGGCGACATGGGCGAGTTGGGCGACAGCGCGCGGGATTTTCATGAGCGCATCGGTGAAGAAGCGCGTCTTGCCGGGATTGACAGATTATTTGCGCTGGGCGAATTGAGCGCTTATGCGGTGGCGAAATTTGGTCCCGGTGCGAGGCATTTCGACAAAATCGAGGAACTGCTGGCGGAGGTACAAAGCCAGTTGGCGGCCGATGTGACGTTTCTGATAAAGGGATCGCGCTTTATGCAAATGGAGCGGGTGGTCAAGCATATCGAGTTATGAGTTATGAATCATGAATATTAATCATGCGAAAATCATGAGCAATCCGACCCGGTTTGCCGGCCGACAAGTTCCGAGAGACAACGTTCTGTGCAGGCGGCTGTCATGCTGCTAGAACTCGCTCAATGGCTAGCGAAGGATATCCGCGTATTCAATGTGTTCAATTACATTACCTTGCGCACGGTACTGGCGGC
>JBDSSX010000085.1:0-3449 GCA_039928555.1 Nitrosospira sp.
GATCTGATCAACCGCCTGTATCATCTTCACCGTCCAGAATGAACAAAAGTATCGCTGCCAAGCTCACGCAGCTCAGCGTGCGCCTGGAGGAATTGAATCGTCTGCTGAGCAGCGAAACCATCACCGCTGATCTTGATAACTATCGCAAGCTTACACGTGAACGTGCGGAGATCGCGCCGGTGGTGGAGCTTTATGATGCGTATCTGAAAAGTGAGCGCGATATTCATACCGCTCAGGAAATGTGTGGCGATGCCGAGATGCGCGAGTTTGCCGATGCCGAGATACGTGATGGCAAAGAGAGGCTTACACAGATCGGGGCGGAACTGCAGAAACAGTTGCTGCCTAAAGATCCTAACGACGAGCGCAGTATTTTTCTGGAAATCCGGGCCGGAACAGGCGGGGACGAGTCCACATTATTCGCGGGCGATTTGTTTCGCATGTATGCGCGCTTCGCCGAGCGCCAACGCTGGCAGGTGGAAATAATTTCGCAAAGTCCATCCGAAGCGGGCGGTTACAAGGAAATCATCGCCAAGATCATTGGCAGCGGTGCCTACTCTAAACTCAAGTTCGAATCAGGCGGCCATCGGGTCCAGCGTGTGCCTGTCACCGAGACGCAGGGACGTATTCACACTTCCGCCTGTACCATTGCGGTGATGCCTGAGGCGGACGAAATCATGGACGTGGTGCTGAATCCGGCGGAATTGAGAATTGATACCTATCGCGCTTCCGGCGCGGGTGGTCAACATATCAACAAAACGGATTCCGCCGTGCGCATCACTCACCTGCCGACCGGTATCGTGGTCGAGTGCCAGGATGGACGCTCGCAGCATAAGAACAAGGCGCAGGCGATGAGCGTTCTGGCCGCGCGAATTCGCGATAAGCAAACGCAGGAACAGCAGAGCAAACAGGCGGCTACCCGCAAATCATTAATCGGTAGCGGCGACCGCTCAGGACGTATTCGTACCTATAGCTTTCCTCAGGGTCGAATAACTGATCACCGCATCAATCTCACGCTTTACAAGATTGAACAGATCATGGATGGAGACTTGAATGAACTGTGTTCCGCACTGATGTCCGAGCATCAGGCGGAGCAATTGGCGGCGATGGGCGAGTAGGCAATCTCCGTATAAATCCCTTATTTTTGCGCGATTATCAGGTTGAATTCCGCGATGCGGCAACTCACTATCCTGCAAGCGCTTCACCAAGCGCGCCGAGACATTGACGATACCGACGCACGAATGCTATTGCAAAGTGTGCTCAACGTCAGTCATGCCCATCTCGTCGCCCGCCCCGAGCACGAGCTTACGCCGGAACAAGCGCAATTCTTTCGCCTGCTGACGGCACGACGCGTTCATGGCGAGCCGGTCGCCTACCTCGTGGGTAAGCGCGAGTTTTACAGCCTGGATTTCAAGGTCACACCGGCGGTGCTCATTCCTCGGCCTGAAACTGAATTACTGGTGGATCTGGCGTTGGAGCGAATTCCTCTGGATTGTGCTTGCAAAGTTCTTGACCTGGGTACCGGAAGTGGCGCTATTGCGCTGACCATCGCCAAACATCGTCCACTGGCGGATATTACGGCGGTGGATTCTTCCGCCGATGCCGTGGCTGTTGCCAGAATAAATACCGGGCACCTTGATGTGAGCAACGTCCGCATTATCGAAGCCGACTGGTTCGATGGACTTGCCGCGGAAAGATTCGATCTCATTGTTTCCAATCCTCCCTATGTAGCCGGCGGCGACCCTCATCTATCTCAGGGCGATTTGCGTTTCGAGCCGCGAATGGCGCTCACGGCGGGGGCGGGTGACGACGGTCTTGATTGCATTCGCTTCATCATTACCTCCGCTCCCCGTCATCTGGCTGCGGATGGTGCGCTGCTGTTCGAACATGGCTACGATCAGGCGGAGGCATGTAGACATTTGTTGGGTGATGCGGGCTTCCGCGGGGTGTTTTCCCGTCCTGATCTGGCAGGCATAATGCGGGTCAGTGGCGGACGGCTTGGAAGTTTTCCGTGAGAAACTGTTAGAATGTAACGTTGGGATATATTGACCAAGATGAATGAATCATATTTCAGATTGATTAAATTGACGAGGAGTCAGACATGAATACGCAAGAAATCATCAAGCAGCAAGTTACCGCTCATCCCGTGGTGCTCTACATGAAAGGTACGCCGCAAGCCCCTCAATGCGGTTTCTCCGCCCATGCGGTGAAAATCCTCAATGCGTGCGGGGTGGATAATATTTTCACGGTGGATGTGCTTTCAGAACCGGAAATTCGGCAGGGCATCAAGGAATACTCAAGCTGGCCCACTATTCCGCAGCTTTATATCAACGGCGAATTTGTCGGTGGTTCCGACATCGTGACAGAAATGTACCAGAGCGGTGAACTGCAGAAGTTGCTTCAAAAATGA
This sequence comes from Nitrosospira sp., assembly GCA_039928555.1. Lineage (GTDB taxonomy): Bacteria > Pseudomonadota > Gammaproteobacteria > Burkholderiales > Nitrosomonadaceae > Nitrosospira. The sequence goes on from JBDSSX010000085.1 coordinate 2,408, forward strand.
AAGAGATGGATTGATTTGACGCAAGGATCGATAGAAGACTGATAAGAATCGATAAGAAGCGATAAGCCGGCCGATAAGTCAGGAGCAGCCGGCTTTTTTATTGGGCAAACAGGCCAATTGAGCTATGGACTGATAGCCGCCGCGATTGCCCAGTAACGTAAAAACTTTCCGGCAGCCATGAACAGCATGGCCAGTATCCAGTTGATCCGAAGCCACCCCGCGGCAACGCACAATAGATCGCCGATTATAGGCACCCACGCCAGCAATAGTATCGGACTGCCGTAATTACGCACCCACGCCAGGCCTCGCATATTACCCCCGGATTTTTTCAGAAACGCTTTTTCATCAGGTAAGAGAAGCCCGATAGCGTATGAACTCATGCCGCCCAGGGTATTGCCTACCGAGGCGACTCCCAAAGCAGACCAATAAAGCTGAGGATAAACTGTTAAAACGCCGAATAGTACCGCTTCCGAGCCGCCGGGAAGCAACGTGGCGGCGAGGAAACTACTGGTGAACAGCGCCAGCAGGCTCGATTGCTCATCCATAAAGTAATCCTGAATCCGGTGGTTGACCGCTCATTTATCGGTTTAATTCCATGATTAATAAAGATTGTCTATACCACTTGATACTCGCGTTCTGCGTGAGTTCGCTACGGGGGGAATTGCACGATTTTTGCGACACAGGGCTGCGTTGCAACGCCTTGGAATGGAACGACCATTCCGCGTTGTTGCGCCTTGCCCTGTACCCAAAAACCGCACACCTCACCCCGTCCAACCACCGGATTTAGGATAATCCGAAAACAAATAAAGCAGCAGTGTAGCCGTTAACTTACCGCAAGTGGATGCCGGTAAGAAATGGTTTTACGGGCGCGGCCACGGCCACTAATATTATGTCGACGGAAATTTAGTCACCAAAATTTGACTTAACGATATTATTTCGCGATGATATGCTGACCGATTACCCATCTCTGTTAAAGAGGAAAACCATGACAACCAACGTATCTCTTAAGCAAAAGATCAATTCCATCATTGATGCGCGGCAC
>JBDSSX010000086.1:0-1890 GCA_039928555.1 Nitrosospira sp.
CGCCTCGCAGTTGTGCCCGGGAAATGGCGACTGATTCTTCCCACGATGACAGGGCGCGCCGGGCAATATCCATCTGCATATCAAATTGCAAAAGATCGAAATAAGACTGTGCCACGGAGCTTACCAATGTCAAAACGATCGCGCGGCGATTTTCCTCGCGTGCCATCAGATCAGCCCGGGCCGCCTCATTGGAACGGCGGAGCCTGCCCCAGATATCCACTTCCCAATTCAGAGTCGTCTGTCCGAAATAATTGTAGGGCGTCGGAAATCCCGGACGGAGGAATCCCCCCATGGTACCGAAAGCCGGAGCATTCGCATTTACTTCCATTTTGGGAAGAAAGTCCATGCGCGCTATGCTCAGACGAGCCTGGAGCTCTTCTATACTTGCCACTGCCTGCTTGAGATTTCTATTCTCCAGCAAGGCCTGGTTGATGAGCCGCTGAAGTTCTTCATCCTGAAGAAGCTCCCACCAGGGAAGGTTGGCGATGGATTGACCTTCCGTTTCTGACATACGAAACTTCTCGGCGGTCTCGATGGGAGGCCTGAAATAGTCGGGCCCCATGGCACATGATGCTAATAGCAGGCTCGGGAGTAACAACAGCATGCGGGTTCGGCGGTTATAACTTTCCTTTCTTATTGGTAAAGCCGCTGGTGGTGATTTGCCGGGTTTGGCAGAAGGCGTGGCGGCCGCAACAACCGATTTAAAGCCCATAACCAAAGCAGCCGCCACCGTCAAACGGGATAATTTTAAATGTGGCGTCATGTCATTTCCTTCTGCGCATCTTCAACCGGCTTCCCTGTCTGCTTACCCGTAAGCCAGGTAAAAAACAGCGGAATGAATATGGTGGCGACAAAGGTTGCAAGTATCATTCCTCCAAACACACCGGTACCCATAGAGCGGCGGGCAGCGGCTCCCGCTCCCGTGGCGATTACCAGCGGCACGATCCCCAGCACAAAAGCCATGGAAGTCATGACAATCGGGCGAAAGCGCAGACGCGCGGCCTCAACCGCAGCTTGTGCAACCGGCATTCCCTCTTTCATTTTCTGACTGGCAAATTCCACAATCAGAATAGCATTTTTTGCCGCCAGTCCTATTAGCGTAATCAGGCCGACCTGAAAATAGATGTCATTGGGCATCCCGCGAATTAAAACGGCAAGCAATGCGCCTGCCAGCGCAAAGGGCACCGCCATGATAACGGCAAGCGGCAATGTCCAGGTTTCGAATTGTGCCGCCAGGATGAGAAACACCATGATGATGGCGAAGCTGAAAGCAAGGATTGCCGCCGAACCGGTACGTTTTTCCTGATAGGCCTGTGCTGTCCAGGCAATCTGAAAATTATCCGGCAAATTCTTTGCTGAAATCTCTTCCACCAGCTTGATGGCATCGCCCGAGCTTACACCCGGTGCGCCGCCCCCCATTATTTTCGCGGAAAGCAGGCCATTGTAACGCTCTAGTTGCTCCGCGCCCGCGATGGTGCTGATCGTGCTGAGTGCCGACATAGGCACCATCTCTCCGGATTGTGAGCGCACGTACACTCTGCCCAGATCCTCCGGTTTCATGCGGTATTGAGGTTCAGCCTGTAATTGCACACGATAAGTACGTCCGGATTTATTAAAATCATTGATATAAAGCGAACCCATGGTGCTCTGCAAGGTGGCATACAGGTCGGTAATCGACACTCCCTGCGAAATTGCCTTGGCTTCATCTACTTCAATAAAGAATTGCGGTACGGTAGGCCGGAAAAAAGTGGCTATACCGGCGAGACGTGGTTCCTGATTGAGTGCATCAATGAAGTTGTTCACGACAACTGATAATTGCAAGGGACTCGCGCCACCGCGGCTTTGCACATAGACTTCAAAGCCTCCCGCGGTGCCCAGACCACGAATGGC
>JBDSSX010000087.1:0-5810 GCA_039928555.1 Nitrosospira sp.
TGTAGAGACGTAGGGCGGTCGCAGGGACGGCTGAAACAGGAAGAGGCAACACGATTACCTGGAGGTATGCGATCGGACGCTCCGATCCACCCAAATCCCATCTCATCTTTGGTACACTTTGGCATCGGCGCAGCGCCCTCAGAATTTTTCTGGAAACCAGATTCTACGGGGCTCTACAGGCTGCGCCGGCCTTGTCTTGATGAAATATCCGTGTCAAGAAAGTGGTTATAACGTATTGATTGGAAGAATAATGATTAAAGTTCTTTTTGTCTGCATGGGCAATATCTGCCGTTCACCTACTGCGGAAGCGGTGTTCAGACATCAGGTCAGAGCCGCCGGCTTTGAAGAGGCGGTTTATATCGATTCCGCCGGTACTCATGATTTTCACACTGGCGAGCCGCCGGATGAGAGGGCCCAAAGAGCGGCCGTGCGGCGTGGCTATGACGCCAGGGAACTGCGTGCGCGACAGATACATGAGAGGGATTTCGAGGTTTTTCATTATATTCTGGCGATGGACAAGGGCAATCTCGCCATACTCAAGCGGGAGTGCCCTCCTCAATACAGCCATAAGCTTGGGCTACTGATGCAGTATAGCAAACAGTTTTCTGAAGGCGTAACCGAAGTGCCCGATCCTTATTTTGGTGGACACCAGGGCTTTGAACACGTACTGAATATGGTAGAGGAAGCGGGGAGAGGGCTGCTTGATCGAATTCGCAATGAACCTAAATCCGGCAGTTGACCACTCATTTCTCAATTCAGCGTTATGATTCACAAAAACTTCTACGCCACTTGACCTTCACCTTTATGGTGAGTTCGCTACAGGGCGGATTGCACGATTTTTGCGGCACATGGCTACGTTGCAACTTCTTGGAATGGAATAACCATTCCGCGTCGCTGCGCCTTGCCCTGCACCCCAAAAATCGTACACTCCACCCCGTCCAACTGCCGGATCTAGGATGAAAAGTGACGAGATGTAACGCAAATTTATCCGCCGCGTAAGATTCGTCCCGATGATAAAAAAAGGCGGAAGGAATTTTCCGCCTTTTAACCATTGCGATGGGATGTTTATTTATGCGTCTCGATTTGTACTAATGGCTCATCATGTTCCGCCAATGGTGCGGAAGCGGATCTTTTTCGCGGCCGCTCCGCCAGTGCGGGTTCTTCTGTCGCATCGGCTTCCACCGGTTTTATTTTTTCCGGAATGGTCTCTATCATGATCAATCCGCTTTCAACCAGATTGGGTGGTTCGGTTACATGCGACATTTGGCGTTGCGGGGATTCCTGCTCTTCCGATGCGAATGTTGCCTCGAGCGCGGGCGCGGGAATTCCATCCTGCGTTCCAGTAACTTCATCCTTGAGGGGTTCCAGCATTGTGGTGACGGCGGGCGGATTGGCAGCCGCAGGTTCCGGAACGGGCTCCTGAACGGGTAACTGCTTGTCTGACGCGGTTTCCGGTTCAACCAATACCGGTGCTGCCAGTGCTATCGGTACCTTGGGCGGTTCTATTGATTCCGCCAGTACTGCTGACTCCACCACAGGCATAACCTCATCCGTTTGCAACGATGCGGGAGAGGGCGCCGTCTTGGATTCTGAGAGTGGCTCTACTGCCCGCAAAGAGGAAGAAGCCACAATAAGAGCTGAAGTCTCCTGTATCGGTGCGGGAATGGCGGCTGCCGCCGATGGAAGATTTTCTTCGAGCGTGGCCTGACCAGCTGTTTGCTGTGGAGGAGAGTCTCGGCCAATGGCTTGTTTGCCCTCATGCGGCGCTCGCTCTGGGCGCTCGCCCCGATCACGCTGCCTTCCGCCACGCCGCCGGCGGCGTCCGCCGTCCTCGCTTGGTTGCAAGAAATCGTCGGTTGCTGGTGGCTCTTCTCCAGCCGGTAGCTTGGCATCGGTCCGAATTTTCTCTTCACGCGGCGCACGCTGCTGTTTTTTTTGAGTGGATCGTTCACCCTGGAGTTTTGGTTCGCCGCGATCGGGGCGCTGAGGCGCCGTTTCTCGGACCGGGCTTGAAACACCAGGAGCCTCGCCGCCGCGCTCACCACGATCGTCACGTCCGCGTTGACTGCCGCGTTGTGGTTTTTCATTGTATTCACCATCGCGTCCTTCGCGATCGCGGCCGCGATCGCGCCGCCCGCGCCCGCGCTCTGGCCGCTGGGGAGGGGTCGTGGCCTGATCTGGCTGATCTTTCCTTTCTTCACCACTCATTTGCTTGAACCAGCCAAATATCTTATCCAGAAACGAGAGCTGTTGGGGTTCATGGTGCGGTTTTTGCTCACGTACCGGGGCGGGCTGTGATGGCGTGATGCCGCGCACCGCCGCCTGCTGCCGTGCGGGTTTGGCTTCCTGCGCGGCTGACGGCAGAGCAATTTCCTGTGCCGGTTTTTCCACCATCTGATAGCTGGTCTGAACCTCGCCAAGCTTCACGTCGTCATGACGCAAACGTGTGATGTTGTAGTTCGGCGTTTCCAGATGAATGTTTGGGATCAATACGACATTTACCTTCAATCGTGCTTCGATGGCATGAATTTCCGCCCGTTTCTCGTTCAGCAGGTAGGTCGCGACATCAACCGGTACCTGGGCGTGAAGCACAGCAGTGTTCTCTTTCATCGCCTCCTCCTGGATAATCCTGAGGATATGCAACGCAGAGGAATCGGTGCCGCGGATGTGCCCGGTGCCGTGGCAACGTGGACAAGAAATGTAGCTGCTCTCACCCAGCGAAGGGCGCAAGCGCTGGCGCGACAATTCCAGCAAGCCGAAACGGGAGATCTTGCCCATCTGCACACGGGCACGATCATAACGCAATGATTCATGGAGACGATTCTCCACGTCACGTTGATTGCGCGTGACCTCCATGTCGATAAAGTCAATCACCACCAACCCGCCCAAATCACGCAGGCGCAACTGCCGTGCGATTTCATCAGCGGCTTCCAGATTGGTGTTTAGCGCCGTTTGTTCAATATCGGAACCACGCGTGGCACGTGCGGAATTTACGTCGACCGATACCAGCGCTTCGGTGTGGTCGATAACGATAGCACCGCCCGAAGGCAGTGTTACCTGGCGTGAATAGGCCGTTTCAATTTGATGCTCGATCTGAAAGCGGGAAAATAACGGTACATCGTCGCGATAGAGTTTGACGCGGCCCACGTTGGCGGGCATGACATGACTCATGAACTGACAGGCCTGCTCGTAGATACTTTCGGTGTCGATCAGGATTTCGCCGATCTCCTGATGAAAGTAATCGCGGATGGCGCGGATTACAAGGCTGCTTTCCTGGTAAATCAGGAAAGCACCGCTTTGATTCTTCGAAGCATCTTCAATGGCACGCCACAACTGCAGCAGATAATTGAGATCCCACTGTAATTCTTCTTCACTGCGGCCTATTCCGGCGGTGCGGGCAATAATACTCATGCCCGGCGGGACATTCAGTTGTGACATCACGTCACGCAGTTCCGCACGATCTTCACCTTCAATGCGGCGTGACACCCCCCCGCCGCGCGGATTGTTGGGCATCAGAACCAGATGACGGCCGGCCAGTGAGATGTAGGTGGTAAGTGCCGCGCCTTTAGTGCCGCGTTCGTCCTTATCTACCTGGACGATGAGTTCCTGACCTTCATGGAGCGCGTCCTGAATGCGAACCCGGGCCGGATCGGCATTGTTCTTGAAATAAGAACGGGAAATTTCCTTGAATGGAAGAAAACCGTGCCGCTCGCCCCCATACTCAACAAAAGCGGCTTCGAGACTGGGCTCGAGACGAGTGATGACTGCTTTGTAAATGTTGCTCTTGCGTTGTTCCTTGCCAGCGGATTCAATGTCGAGATCAATAAGCTTCTGACCGTCAACAATGGCGACACGGAGTTCTTCCGGCTGTGTCGCATTAAATAACATGCGTTTCATTTTATGCCTCCCGCGCTCTGGTCACGGGCAGACAGCCTACATGCGGGGGAGACTGTGTCCGACGCATGTATACGAGAACTTTTTAGTCAGGCAACTTGGGTCATGGTGTCGGGCTGCTTGTTAAAGATGACTATTTCTCTGGCTTGTCACTGGGGTCCTGCTTTCTTCCAAGCAGAACCAGAAAATTAAGTTTCAATCAGGTTTCGACTATGGCTGTTCCGGCAAGCGGACGCTACGAAACTGAAAACTGAAATCTACGTGTGCTTTGAGCGCGCAAATCAATTACCATCGCTACTTTATTGGTGAGCGACATTAACCAGGTTTTCGAAGTCGGCTCTTGTCTCTGTCGGACAAAATCTCATCAACAGCGCCATTTTGCGCACCGGATAAAGGATAGGCTGGAACTTCGAATTGGTAAGTATAAGTAGAATTAAGGATTTAGGCAAAGAATTTCCTCCGCGTGCCGTGATCAAGGAAATCATAGGGGAGGACAGCAATGGTCAGCGTATAGATAATTTCCTGATAAAGCGCCTTAGAGGCGTGCCCAAAAGCCATATCTATCAGCTATTGCGTAGCGGACAGGTGCGGCTTAACAGCAAGCGTGTCGATGCGGGCCATCCGCTCAAGCTGGGCGACATGGTGCGTATTCCGCCGGTGAGAATAGCGCAGGACAACTCTTCTTTCAAAAAGAAGATCGCCAAATCCGCATTAATCCCATTCGAAGTTTTATATGAGGATGAAACGCTTATGGTAATCAATAAGCCTGCCGGGCTTGCGGTTCATGGCGGAAGCGGCGTGAGCTTCGGTGTTATCGAGCAACTGCGTGCTCAGCATCCCGATTGGAAATTCCTGGAATTGGTTCATCGGCTTGACAGGGAAACTTCCGGCGTTCTACTTCTCGCCAAAAGCCGCGCGACGCTCGTTGAATTGCATCGGCAAATTCGCGCGGGGCTGATGGAGAAGCGCTACCTGACGCTGGTAAAAGGCAGGTGGCATAATGCGAGGCAAAGCGTGAAGCTGTCTCTCAACAAATACGTGACGGCAGCCGGGGAGCGGCGTGTAGCCGTGGCTACGGGCGCGAGAGATAAAAACGGCGGCATGGTGGCTCATACAGTATTTGCGCTGAAGAAATCCTGGCAGGACTTCAGTCTGCTGGAAGCGGAACTAAAAACCGGACGTACTCACCAGATTCGGGTGCATCTTGCTCATCTCGGTTTCCCTATAGCGGGTGATGACAAGTATGGGGATTTCGCTTTGAATAAGAAGCTGGCGAGAGGCGCCACAAAACCAGGTCTGGAACGTATGTTCCTGCATGCCTTCCTGGTCGAGGTGACGCATCCCGTGACTGGCGGGAGCCTGCGTCTGGAAGCGCCGCTGGCGAAAGATTTACAGGAATTTCTGAATGGGTTGGATAGCGATAGCAGTGGCAGTGGGTCCGTCGAATAGGAGTAAATACTCCTCGCGCCGATTCGAGGCACAATCGAACCATCGAAACGCTATATCCAAGGAAACTCTGCTGGCAGTGGTCACGAAAATTGTTCGCCAGCAGGGATGGAAAGTGAATTCATGATTTATGGTTATACTTGATCCATGCCGCGCAGAATGAGGATGCAATTTGTATGTCAGAGGGCGAATTTTTTCGATGATGCATGCCATAAGAGAGTTTGTAGTGCCGCAATATCGAAAAACGAGAGGGTAATATTTTTGTGAGCAGCCGCCTATGCGGGGTTGCTGCTCATTTGACTGGAAGGATGAAACAAATCATGGCGGATTCAGATAATCGCAGCGAAAGCTGGGACAAGCAGGTACTGGAAAAACTTGTGCTCTCTTCTGTGCAGGAGCAGCGCAAGGCACGGCAATGGGGTATATTTTTCAAGTCGCTCACATTTATCTATCTGTTCATGCTTTTATTT